>NHIO02000026.1 GCA_002171975.2 Flavobacteriales bacterium TMED191 | reverse complement strand
CCCCAGCAGCCAGTAATTGTCGTACAACGGGAGCAGTTTCATCCGGAAGATGGGCGTAAGCCGGGCAACTTGCCGAGGTCGGCATTCCCTCAACATGGATATTATCCTTGACCGAAAATGGGATACCGAAGAGTGGCAAACCTGAGGAAAATTTGTCGCCAAGCCTATCGGCAACGCTGAGAGCTTCCTCCTCTGGTACTAAATATTCCCAAACGAAATTTTTTCCTTGAGCGGAAATCCGCTTGTACACCTCTTTGATCACATCACGAGGCACCCAATCTCCCCGGGAATAGCCTCTATGAAGAAATTTTATCCCGAGCGTTGTATCGCTTGTCAGGGTGTTATTCGTCATGTTTTATNAAAAAAACCCNGAGAATTTTTTTATNTTCAAATCANAAAATTNAGTCAGAGCCTGACCCGCTCATGCACCTNATTTATTGACTCTCTCAACTTATCTAGAACCGAGGAGAGATTGCAAAATAGCAGCTCCTTATCAGCTAACACCGTTCTACCATCGATAATTACCGTTTCTACATCGGCGCTCGAGGCCCCAAAAACCAAAAANTTAAACGGATCTCGCAACGGTAAAGCGTGTGGAGTATTGTAATCCATTATCACAATATCAGCCTTACACCCCGGTGCTAAACGCCCAATGTCCTCTCTNTTNAAGGCTTTTGCCCCTCCAACCGTTGCAGCATGGAAGACTTCGCGTGCAGTTCCCACTTTCGGATCTTGATCAGCTATTTTAGACAGAATTGCTGCCCACCTCATTTCGTTGATCATGTTAAATGGAAACGTATCGGTACCTAAACACATGTTTACCCCGGCCCNNTGATATTTTGAGAAAGATCTCATAAATCTGCCTTGGCGAACCTGAATCCATGGCAAGTGTGCTATTGAGGCCCCAGAGTCCCNCAGAGTCTCTAGGTCACCTGTAGCAAAATTATCCACATCGCCATCCTCGGAGAGAAACATCCCATGCCCTATAGTAAGGTCCGCGCCCAAAAGCCCCGTGTCCGCAATGTATTCGATGGTTGTCTTNTTATAACGCCGCATAATTTCCTTAAATTCCTGAGTTGTTTGNCCCGCATGGAGCTGTATGGGTATTCCAGTCTCATTTGCAACTTCGCGAGTGCCCTCCAAAAGTTCTGGATCACAAGTATCAACCTGNCCTGGGGCCAACATNGTACGNAGNCGNTCATTAAAGCGCCCATTTTGCTCTCTGCAAAACTTTACGCACTCGTCAAATCGCGGCAGTCCATCCTGAGGNTANCGACTATATCTCGCTTCACCATCNTCACCTAAACCCCAATACATGGTTCTATACCTGGGACCGATGTACAATCGCAGACCCATATCGCATGCAATATTTGATATTGTCTTGGTGTGGGACAGGTCCCCCCCTTCCATCATCTCATAGTCAAATCCCAATTCAACTGCCGTGGTTGTTCCTGATAAAATTAACTCGGCGAAAGCACATTCTGCGGCATTGAATTCATCATNNGCGCTAACTGCTCCTCTTACTGCAGGCAGNTGTTTNTANAGGGTGTCACGCCAGTCATGATGACCCTGGTCGACAAGAAGTTCGCCAGTGTATGCGGTATCAGTCACGTGCATGTGCATGTTGATAAAACCCGGGAGAACTAGCTTNCCTGAAGCATTAATTATGACATCCGCTTCGCCGGTATATTCGGATCCAATTTGGGTAATTAAATTGCCATTAAAAACAACTANTCCGTCTTCAATGATNACATGCTCATTATTTTCAAAGGCTAAAACCGTGCCGCCCTTAATNAGCGTTTGCATTTCAAACAANTCCTTAAGCAGATAAAATTATGTTATTTGTAAAATATAAATATAATCAGATAATTTTTNAATTTTTGATATTATTTTCNGTTTCTCTTACAGATTTATTTATTATTCTCNAATATTNNGATAAATACCGACGNGCTNNATGATTGGAGGATCGAAAATCGGAAACTTCGCTCATTTTTTGATATGCTACCGAGACCGTTGAAACGCAGCAAAAGACCCTTATCCCTCGCGCATAGCCACATAGAGCTGCTCGCGGATCTGAAGAAACTGAGGATGTAATCGATTCTTACCATCCCAACGAGGGTCCGGGAGTTCAACGTCAACGATGTCACGAAATCCTCCTTTGCCAAGACCTCGAGGCGAGAAAAGGAAAACCTTGTCGGATAAAAAAACTGCCTCATCAATGCTATGGGTCACAAAAATAATTGTACAACCTGTTCGTCTATGAATTCGAAGTAATTCTTCTTGAAGATTTTCCCGGGTTTGCACGTCAACGGCTGCAAATGGCTCGTCCATAAGCATTATTTGTGGTTTTGCTGCGATGACCCTCGCTACACCCACACGCTGTCTCATCCCGCCCGATAATTGGTAAATGAACTTATCTTCAAATCCTTGAAGTCCGACAAGCTCGACCATCTCGTCGCTCACCTCTCTGCGTTCCTTGATAGGTGTTCCCAGACATCTCAGACTGAATTCAATATTGTCTCTTACAGTGAGCCATTCAAATAATGCCCCGCTCTGGAAAACCATTGCCCGATCGGGCCCAGGCCCCGCAATTGGCGTACCCCCAAAATTCATAAGGCCCGATGTTGGTTTTAAAAACCCTGCGATTAAATTTAATAACGTGGTTTTTCCACAACCAGAAGGACCCAGAAGTGACAAAAAACTTTTTTCGCCCAACGAAAACGATAGATTCTCGAATATACGCAAATCATCGTAAGAATAAGATAAAGCCTCGGCGGAAAGAAGTGGTGTTTCCGGGTCAATTCTGGAAGTGGAGATCATTTTACTTCGGGCAAACCGGGCCGTTCGAAGCATCTCCAGGATACGCTGCAAGATACTTAGCTACCGGCTTGTTATTGATTACCTCGACTAGGTTGGTCGGCACCGATTTCAGACGGTCAAGACTTATCAAAAAGTTAGCCAGACCCTCGTAATGTTTGTACAAGCGGCCCTTTTCCACTTCGCCAGGCTTACCCATGTAATCGTTAGACAGTAATTCACCAAAAGAAGGCCATTTCGTTCCAGCTCTTTTGAGCAAACCGGTCAATTGCTCCGGGGGCTGCTTTATTCGCGCAGACTCAAAACCGAGAGTTTTTTGACATTCTTTATTTAACTGTTGTAAGGCCAAGCTCCATCCTCGAATAAATTTTTGCATGTTTTCCGGATTTTTCCTCGCATACTCTTTTCTGGCAATCCAAATACCCAATAGCCATTGGTCAAGTGATTTGGATGAGGCAATCGGAACGCCGCCATTTCGCTCGATTAATCCGGCGTTTGTCTCCCATATCACTGCGACATCGATCTGCTTAGTCAACATCGCCGCTGGCAATTGAGACGGCTGAATATTTATTAATGATACGTCGGAGGCTGTTAAATTAGCTTGTTCAAGCATCGCAAGGGTATGATTATGCCCGGAAGATCCAAAAGCCATTCCGATTTTTTTTCCTCTTAAATCAGTGATCTTTTTAATTCCAGAGTCAGGTTGCACAATCACGCGAAGGTAGGATGGCCAATCATGTGAGACCAAGAAGACCTCCAACGGTATGCCATTTGAGAAACCAGTGAGCGCTGCAAATTCTCCCATCCATCCAATATCGACCTTACTTGCTGCCATCGCCGGCAATATTTTTCCGCCTGATGGAAACGAAGTAAGGCTGTAATCAAGACCCACTTTTTTAAAAATACCTCCTTTGTGGGCTGCCATTAACACAATATTCACGTCAGCGCTCTGCCAAGCGATGCGCATTGTTTCCGCCTCTGAACTTTTTTGAAAACCAAAAAACGAAGTCATAAAAGTAAGAGCAAAAAAGACAGATGCCATTCTCGTATATTTTTTCATGTGATATCCTCATCTTGGTGATAAAACTGTAATTGTGGCAACGATATTGAATAAGCCGACGCGCTGGTCGCATAGAGTTAAGATCGCATACCCCTCTTACGGTCTATGCATCGGACTCATTCTGGAAATTCCAAATGCTCAAAAACTTGGAAATTCGGGCTCAAGGTCAGGTCTAGTAATTGAAAAATAAAGAGCTGGCGGTGCACGCTAAACCGCTCAAATACGCATCTGGTATGAGAGATCCTGATCATGGCGTGACACGATTTTGCATCTCGCGACTTCGGGATAGAGACGGTCTACTCCATTCAATCGTCCCTCAATAATATCTGTGCCGCTAACATGGTCGATCATGAAAATTCTGGAGAAGGATCAGATGACCGTGCGGGGTGTTATTGGTTTGAAGGCATTGTTGGCAGCAATTATTAGTTTTTGCCCTCCCAATGCACCCACCTGTTCAGGGCATAGTTAAGCCCCCTATCCCAGGTAAAACCAAGAATACCAATCAATAAAATACCAACAAAGACGTCTGGCATGCGAAAAAAAGAGGCAGCATCCATAATAACGAAACCCAACCCCAGATCCCCGCCCAGTAGTTCGGCTGCCACTAAAATTGAAAAAGCCGCGGCTGCCGAAACACGTAATCCCGACATTATGCTCGGAAGGGCTGCCGGAACGATCACGAAAAAAAGTGTTTGACGGGGATTTGCCCCCAACGATTGTGCAGCGCGTATTTTATCCTCTGGTACACTACGCACTCCTGCCTCAGTACTTAGCATTACGATCAGTACCACGTAATAAAATATTAAAAGAATTTTTGAGACATCCCCGATCCCGAACCATAAAATAAACAATGGAATAAATGCGAGTGGCGGTATCGGCCTGATGGTCTCTGCAGGCACAAGAAATATAGCATTCACATCTCTATAGACCCCCCTAAGAAGCCCGATGAAAACGCCAATTATTGTTGCTGCTAAAAATGCTACTACAACCCGGTATAAACTTGCCGCGATATGTATGATTATTCCCGAACCACTGTACCCATTGGTTATGATTTCCCAAAAAGCCTGCCAGATAACCACTGGTGAAGGCAAAATTATAGGGTTTGCTACACCAAATTCTACTGTTAGGTACCAGATAAGTATCAGAGATATGGGTGAAATAATCGCTAGGACTGCGTAACGAGAACCCCATTGGGTTCCTCGGCTTTTCTTGCCGATGTATTTCTGAGTAATAGTCTGTATTGTTTTCATAATTTTTCACCCGATTTTTGCACAGGAGCAGGTTCAGTCACTCTTTACAGCGATTGATGTGTCATGATCATTGGTATTCCATTCCAATATGTTAGGACACTTTTTGGCATATTGATTGGAATATTTCCGAATGAACCGTATGCAGTAATTGCACTTCAGCTTCGTAAAAAATATGACCTAGGATGGTGATGTTTATGAGTGAGGTGTACCAGGGTGCAAAAGTCAGTTGTTTATATAAGGATGTTAAAAAAAAATGTGCGGTGTGATAGGCCTGTACCTAAAAGACAAAAGCTTACATGCCCGGCTCGGTAGCCTTTTTGCACCGATGCTACTCGAGATGACCGAGCGAGGGCCAGATAGTGCCGGCGTGGCGGTATATCGTGAGGATCCTCTTAAGCGCAACAAACTTACTGTTTACAGTGCAGCGAAAGACATTAGTTGGGCGGATCTGGCTTCGGACCTCGAAAAGCACTCTGGGATACACGTTCAATTTCAACAATGTTCGTCACATGCCACTCTCTCTGCTGACATGGGAATTAGCATTATGCGCTCGTGGGTGGAGAAAAACCGACCGGATATAAAAATTATGAGCTCGGGCTCCGCGCTCGAAATTTATAAAGAAAAAGGTTTACCGGAGAACGTATTAAAACAATTTAATGTGGCGAGCATGGCGGGTTCTCACATGATCGGTCATACTCGGATGGCAACTGAAAGCTCGGTTTCCACAGCGGGTGCACACCCATTCAGCACAGGCGAAGACGTTTGCCTGGTCCACAATGGTTCTCTTTCAAATCATAACGAACTACGCCGCCGCTTGGAGAATGATGCCGAAATTAGTTTCCAAACGGATAATGACAGCGAAGTAGCCGCGGGCTATCTAGCCGACCAACTCTCACGAGGGTCTGATCTGAGAGGTGCACTCGAGGCAGCAATCAAAGATCTTGATGGCTTTTATACCTTTGCAGTCGGAACAAGAGATGGATTTGCCGTTCTCAGAGACCCAATAGCTTGTAAACCGGCTATTTTAGCTGAAACCGAACAGTGGGTTGCGATGGGCTCTGAATTCCGTGCCTTTACTAATCTCCCCAACATTGAGCGTGCTCGGGTTTGGGAGCCAGAGCCTGGCATCATTTACCATTGGAAGAATGCCCAATGACCAAAATTGATCTAACTGCAGACGGCCTGAGAGCAGTAAACGTGAAGTTACAAAATCCACAAAAAATTGATATGAAATTCGATATTCTAAACCCCAATGGAGCCCATTCATTGGCTTGCGGGATCACCCACCCGATAAAGGTCCGGATCGCAGGACATGTTGGTTACTACTGTGCGGGAATGAACCAACAAGCTCACATTGATGTCATGGGCAATGCTGGCGTAGGGGTAGCTGAGAATCTCGTTAGTGGAACGGTGCAAATTGCAGGAGATGCCAGTCAATCCGCAGGTGCTTCGGGCGTTGGAGGGTTACTAATTATNAAGGGTAACGCCTCAGCCCGTTGCGGGATTTCGATGAGGGGTATCGATATCGTTGTGCGTGGGTCAGTTGGACACAATGCCGCCTTTATGGCCCAAGCCGGAAACCTTGTCGTATGCGGTGATGCCGAGGATGGTCTAGGTGACTCAATATATGAGGCTGTCATTTATGTGAGAGGTTCAGTAAAGGCATTAGGCGCTGATTGCGTCGAAAAGCCAATGACGCAAGATCACGTTGAATCTCTCTCTAGCCTTTTGGAAAAGGCAAATGAGGACGCAGATCCAGAATCTTTTCGGAGATATGGTTCAGCCAGACAGTTGTACCATTTTAAAACAGAAAATATGGCATCTTATTAGAGGCNNCTATGGAAACAGATAGNNATAAATTGCGCGAGTCTTACCTCTTTGATCGCAAAATTATAAGCGAGATTCAGCGTTCTGCGGAGGAGGGTATTTACAAGATACGGGGCTTTGGTGCTAAGCGCGCTCTGCCCCATTTTGATGACTTAGTGTTTTTAGGTGCGAGTGTGTCACGTTACCCACTGGAGGGCTACCGTGAGACTTGCGGCACTGATGTTGTTATTGGTGCTGACCGTGCCGAAAATCCGCTAAGTTTGGACATTCCAATTACTATAGCAGGAATGAGCTTTGGGTCGATTTCGACAAATGCCAAAGAGGCGTTAGGACGTGGAGCAACAGAGCTAGGCACAAGCACAACCACCGGCGATGGGGGGATGACGGAAGAAGAGAGGAAATACTCTCAAAAGCTTGTTTACCAATACTTACCATCAAGATACGGCATGAACCCTGACGATTTACGGCAAGCCGATGCCATTGAGGTTGTGATCGGACAAGGAGCAAAACCCGGCGGCGGCGGAATGCTACTCGGTCACAAAATCGACAAGCGCGTGGCAGAAATGCGTACCTTGCCGAGGGACATTGACCAACGTAGTGCATGTCGACATCCAGATTGGACAGGTCCCGACGATTTAAAAATAAAAATTGGAGAATTGCGTGAAATAACAGGCTGGCGGGTACCAATTACGGTAAAGGTCGGTGCAACCCGAACGTACTATGATACGTTGTTAGCTGTAAAAGCCGGAGCCGACGCTGTGATCGTGGATGGCATGCAAGGCGGAACTGGAGCAACACAAGATTGCTTTATTGAACATGTCGGGATCCCTACACTGCCTGCTGTAAGACTGGCCGCCAATGCTCTGCGGGAACTTGGGCTTCACCGAGGGAAGGTTAAATTAATTATTTCGGGTGGCATCCGCTCAGGTGCTGATGTCGCAAAAGCTATCGCTCTTGGGGCTGACGCTGTCTCAATCGGAACCGCAGCCCTGATTGCTCTTGGTGACAACAGTCCTGATCTTCGCGANGAGTATACTAAGCTTGGATCCGCTCCTGGTTTTTATGACGATTGGCAAGCAGGCCGNGATCCAGCCGGAATTACAACGCAAGATCCGGAGCTAATCAAACGCTTAGATCCAATAATTGGCGGTCGTAGGATCGCAAATTACCTTCGCGTTTTAACGTTAGAGGCACAAACTCTCGCNCGCGCCTGCGGCAAAAGTCATATACACAACTTGGAGCCAGAGGACCTTAACGCTCTGACCGTCGAGGCCGCAGCAATGGCGGGCGTCCCCCTCGCAGGTACAGATTGGATACCGGGTAAGCCTCTATAGATGGAACCAATTAATAAAGGACAGTTCAATGGTCAGCAAATTGGAGACCTTCGCAAAATCGAATAATATTGAGTACTTTTTGATTAACTTTACAGATCTATTAGGGTTCCAACGTTCAAAACTTGTGCCTAGGCGAGCAATAGCAGAGATGGAGGACTCTGGAGCAGGTTTCGCAGGATTTGCGAGTTATCTTGACATGTCACCGGCTCATTCGGATGTTTTCGGCATCCCAGATCCGGACAGCGTCATACAATTACCGTGGAAGCCTGGAGTTGCATGGGTCGCAAGCGATTTGGTGATGGATGGTGAGCCCGTTCGCCAAGCGCCCCGCGTTGTATTACTCGAATTGCTGCAAAAAGCGCACTCCGCTGGTTTCACCTTAAAGTCTGGCGTTGAGGCGGAGTTTATGCTGCTGANCCAAGGGGGCGATGAGATTTCTGACGNTTTAGATAATGCCNGCAAACCTTGTTACGACCAACAATCACTTATGCGACGTTATGAGGTAATCGCTGAAATCTCTGATTACATGATATCGCTTGGATGGGATCCTTACCAAAATGATCATGAAGACGGTAATGGCCAATTCGAGATGAATTGGAATTATGCCAACGCACTCATCACTGCCGATCGCCATGCCTTTTTTAAATTTATGGTCAAATCAGTTGCTGAAAAGCACGGGTTTCGAGCAACGTTCATGCCAAAACCTTTTCTGGGCGTAACGGGTAATGGTTGCCACATTCATGCTTCCGTTTGGGATGGCGAAGAAGGGCGAAATCTTTTTCATGATGAAAAGCACGAGCTCGGTCTGTCACGTATGGCCACCCAATTTATAGGAGGCCTGATCCACAATGCTGAGGCGTTGTGCGCAATCACNAANCCGACNGTCAATTCNTATAAAAGGATAAATGCTCCCGTAACTGGTTCAGGGTCGACATGGGCCCCTAATACAATTACTTGGTCAGGTAATAACAGGACGCACATGATTCGCGTACCAGATAAGGGAAGATTTGAACTTCGCCTGCCGGATGGGGCGACGAACCCATATTTGTTGCAGGCNGTAATTTTAGCAGCGGGCCTCAATGGCGTTGAATATGCTCGCGATCCCGGCAAGCGCATGGATATGGATATGTACGCGGCTGGTAATAGTGTGAAAGGCGCAAAAAAATTACCTTTATATCTTTTGGACGCGCTCCGCGCCCTAGATAGAAACAAAGTACTTAAAAATGACCTTGGTGATGAATTCTCGTCGGCCTATCTCAAACTTAAGATGAGAGAGTGGGATGACTACTCTCATAGCCTAAGTCCTTGGGAGAGGGACAATGCACTCGATATATAAATCGCAACCCAGTAGGGAAGATAATTTTGGCTGAATATTCATTTATCGAGTTAGCGAAAAATGCCATCACCGGTAACAGCAATTGGGGTCGGGTATGGCGAGATCCGGAACCAAAAAAACATTACGACGTCATAATCGTGGGTGGTGGCGGGCACGGCTTGGCGAGCGCTTTCTACCTTGCAAAAAATCACGGTGTCAAAAAAGTTGCTGTGCTTGAAAAGGGCTGGCTCGGCGGGGGAAATACCGGGCGAAATACTACAATCATCCGGTCAAATTATTTGTTGGATGAGAACGCGCTTTTTTATGAGAAAGCTCTGCAGCTTTGGGAGCAGTTAAGCCACGAACTTAATTTCAACGTAATGTTTAGCCAGAGGGGCGTGATTAATCTAGCCCACTCCGATGCACAAATGGATGCCTTTGCGAGGCGGGGAAACTCTATGATCTTGAATGGCATTGATGCGGAACTTTATGATTTACCGCAAGTAAAAAAGTTACTCCCCTATTTGGATTATTCTGACGAGGCGAGATTTCCCATTTGTGGCGGTTTGNTTCAGCGTCGTGGTGGAACTGCACGCCATGANGCAGTTGCTTGGGGCTTAGCCAGAGCCGCCGACCGGCTCGGTGTAGACATTATTCAAAACTGTGAAGNCTTAGATTTTCAACAGGCGAACAACAGGGTAACAGCCGTAAAAACCTCACGCGGTTTAATCGGGTGTGATAGGATTGGAATTTCCGTTGCTGGGCACTCTGGAGCTTTAACAGCAAGACTAGACATAAAGCTGCCAATAGAAAGCCACATATTACAAGCATTTGTCTCGGAACCTGTAAAACCGATGGTTGATACAGTTGTAACATTCGGGGCGGGCCACTTTTATCTAAATCAATCAGACAAGGGCAGTTTGGTTTTTGGAGGTGACCTCGATATGTACAACTCTTATGCACAGCGCGGTAATATGCACACCGTTGAGAACGTCGTTAGCGCTGGTATCGCAATGATACCAAGTTTGTCCCGCCTCCGATTGCAAAGGCATTGGGGCGGTATAATGGACATGTCTATGGATGGGAGTCCAATTATCGATAAAACACGGATAGATAATTTATATCTTAATTGCGGATGGTGCTACGGCGGGTTTAAAGCAACCCCAGGGTCTGGTTGGGTATTCGCACATACGATTGCAAATGATGAACCACATAAATTGATAAAGGGCTTCAATCTTGATCGATTTAAAACGGGCAATCTTCTAGATGAACGGGGTGCAGGTCCATACCCAAACCGACATTAAGCGGTCTTAAAATGATAAGAATAAGATGTCCATTCTGNGGAATTCGAGACCACTCGGAATTTTCTTACTTGGGTGACGCCAGCAAGGTTCGGCCATCTGGCGCCGAAGCGAACACACCCGAGATCTGGTATGATTATTTATATATCAGAGACAATCCCCGTGGCCCCCATTTGGAACTTTGGCAACATGTGCATGGATGTCGCTCCTTCGTGAAAGTAGAGAGAAACACGTTAACGCATGAGGTGTTGAGTTGCTCGAGTCCATTTGACGACCCAGATTTAGACGTGTCAGGAGGTACCGATTGAAATTATCGATAAAAAAAGATTGGTGTCCTCGTCTCAATCAAGGTGGTGAAATAGATCGTTCAATCACAATACCCTTTAAATTCGATGGTAAACGATATCAGGGGTATCAAGGTGACACGCTGGCGTCGGCTTTATTAGCGAATGGGGTCCAATTGGTTGGGCGCAGTTTTAAATACCATCGCCCGCGTGGTATTTTCTCTGCCGGCACAGAGGAGCCTAACGCGCTGGTGGAGTTGCGAACTGGCAGACGACGGGAGCCAAATACTAGGGCGACAACGGTAGAATTATTCCCAGACCTCTCGGCAAGAAGCCAAAACTGCTGGCCAAGTCTGAAATTTGATGTGCTACAAGTGAATTCCCTTTTGGCACCAATTTTTGCGGCAGGTTTCTATTACAAAACCTTTATGGGCGTGCCAGGTTGGCATTTTTACGAATACTTTATCCGTCGCGCCGCTGGGATGGGTTCGGGCACGCATGAAATCGACCCTGATATCTATGACAAAAGTCATGCGTATTGTGATTTATTAATCGTTGGCGGCGGCCCAGCGGGGATTGCAGCCGCATTGGTTGCTGGCAAGTCGGGTTTGAGGGTCATCCTCCTCGAGGAAAGTGATACTTTGGGAGGGCGCCTTCGTGGTGACGATGAGAGATTGGACGGTGAACCCGGATTGAGATGGGTAAGGGAGTCGTCCGCTAAACTCTCGCAATATGAGGACGTCTCGGTAATGACCCGAACGACCGCGTTTGGCTATTATGATGGTAATGCTGTTTCGGCTGTAGAACGCGTGTCGGATTATTTGACAGTCCCATCGCCGTATTCGGTTCGGCAACGCCTGTGGCATATTCGCGCGCGGCACGTAATTCTCGCTACAGGAGCGACGGAACGGCCATTAGTATTCACCGGCAATGATCGGCCAGGGGTAATGCTGGCCAACGCGGCAAGAACTTACGTGAATCGTTTCGCTGTGCGGCCAGGAAAAAGGGCCGTAATTTTTGCCAACAATGACGATGCTTATCGGACAGCATTAGATTTATTTAGGGCCAAAATTGATATTTGCGCCGTCGTCGACAGTCGCCACCAATCTCAGGGTTTTTATCAATCGGAGGCTCGAGCCTCTGGGATTTTATGTCTTCCGGGTTCTGTAATTAAACGCACGTATGGTCACTTTCGCCTTACGGGAGTCGAAATTGCGACTCTCGATGAAGATTGCAAATCAATTTCAAAATCCTGCATGCGCGTTGATTGCGACTTACTTGCTATTTCCGGCGGTTGGAGCCCAAATATTCATCTGCATTTGCATACCGGAGGTAGGCCGATATTTTCAGACTCTATCGCTGCTTTTATTCCCGATAAGTCTCAGCAGGGAGAACAAATAATTGGTGCAGCAGCTGGTGTATTCTCGCTTCACGAGTGTCTTTTGAGTGGTCGCGATGCTGGATGCAACGCAGCGCAAATGATGGGATTTTCATCAGCACCATTAGAGCTTCCGGTTACTCGCAATGACGCAAAATGGTCTATCAAACCACTATGGCAGGTCCCGGGTCGTGGCACGAAATTTGTTGATTTACAGGATGATGTAACCTCGGATGATATAGATTTGGCCCATCTGGAGGGCTACGTTTCAATGGAACACCTGAAGCGTTACACAACATTAGGAATGGGCACTGACCAAGGAAAAACGTCAAATATGAACGGTCATGCTATTATGGCCGATAAAAGAGGCATCAGTATTCAAGAAGCAGGAACTACCACTTTTAGACCGCCCTACAGCCCGGTTGCACTCGGAACTATTGCAGGACGGGACATTGGCGCTAATTTTGCCCCAACACGGCATACGCCCCTGCACGATTGGCACATCGCAAATGGGGCCCAATTTATTGAGACGGGAGACTGGAAGCGTCCGAGATTTTACCTGCGCGAAGGAGAAAAACTTACGGGAGAGAATATTGACCGAGCAATAACACGCGAGGTGATTGGTACCCGCAATAGTGTTGGTGTGATAGACATCTCGACTCTCGGCAAGATCGATATTCAGGGTCCAGACNCCGCGGAATTTTTAAACAGGCTTTACATTAATAATGGCTGGAAAAGTCTTCCGATTGGTAAAGCCAAGTATGGAATAATGCTGCGTGAAGACGGCATCGTATTTGATGATGGAACCACCAGCCGTTTATCGAAAAACAGATATTTTATGACCACAACGACGACAAATGCGGCGGCCGTCCTGAGCCAAATGGAATTATACCTTCAACTCCACTGGTCGTATCTCGATGTCAAAATTGCTTCAGTGACGGATACGTGGTCAGTCCTCTCAATTGCTGGGCCTAAAAGTCGCGAAGTGCTGCGCGCAGTGACTGAAAATTTAGACGTCTCCAATGATGCCCTTCGTCACTTGGAGGTAAGGGAGGCAAACATTGGTGGAGTTCCATGTCGCATTGCTNGGATTAGCTACTCCGGNGAATTAGCTTATGAAATCTACTCNCCTGCAGATTACGGCTATCTCGTATGGGATAGGATNATAAAAGCGGGNAAAATTTACGACATAACGCCTTACGGTACCGAAGCTCTGGCAATTATGCGAATTGAGAAGGGTCATATCGCGGCAGGCGAAATGGACGGCAGAACCACAATAGAAGATCTCGGNTTCGGCCGAATGGCCAGCGAGAGTAAGGAATACATCGGGCGAAGTATGATGAAGCGGGAGGGATTGATTAGTAAACATCGGCCGCAGTTTGTCGGGTTGATCCCAGCAGACGGCAAAACCAGATTACGAGCAGGTTCAATACTCGTCGCGAGCCCAAAATTAAAGCCGCCAGTTCCCAAGTTAGGGCATATTTCCTCCTCTGCGTATTTGAGCCCCACACTTGGCCATCCGATCGCGCTTGGCTTTGTTAGAGGCGGGCTTGAGAGAAAAACTAAGACCATCTGGGCAATGTTCCCGCTTCGGAATGAGGTAATAGAGGTGCAGGTCGTCGATCCAGTCTTTTGGGATAAAAAAGGGCAGCGACTTCATGCCTAAGNANAATTTCGAACCAATACGTCGCTCTATTCTTGCCTCAAAAATGGTTGCTGGCTCATATGGCAGGGTTGGTTTATCCGGGCATTCAGTTAGGTTTTGCGAGCGTCATCCGATAACCATTGTTCAGATTGAAACTCAGAGTAGCCATCTGGGAGATGTGCTCGCCGAGGCGGAGAGGGTACTGGGAAAACGACCAACAGTATCATTTCAATCTGACACCGGTTCTGATTACCCTCGAATTATCAGAACTGGCCCGAATCGTATGATTGTGGTGGAGCCAGAGGACCGTAACTTGGAGGCAATCCTCCACGATAATTTATCGACCAAAGGCGCCTCAGTTCTCGATCTTTCCCATGGAAGAGTTTCCATTCGCGTTTCTGGTGAACACGCACGACGAGTTTTCATGAAAGGTTCAGCTATCGATTGGCACAAGAGTTCTCTTCGCTCTGGGATGTGCGCGCAAACGGCAATGTTCTCCATAAATACAACTATTGACTGTCTTGATGTCGATACTTTTGATCTCTATTTCCCACGCTCTCTCGCAGAGAGTTTCTGGCATCGTATATCCGACGCTGCAGCCGAATTTGGTTATTTGGTGACGGTTATTAACTTGGATCACCAATTTTCATCCGCATGAGGTAGCGAGATATAAACCGATAATTCCAATGAGTGAGGGGTATTCGAGCTGAACTCGACCCAGGGAGGTGATCGACACCTCGAACTGAAAAACGGCCGAAAAGCAGTAACGTTCCAATTGCACAGGATGAGGGTGCAGCAGGTAAACAGCTGGTGCCTCCTGGCAACCCGCCGAATAATCGGGAGGCATCAATCGTGATAAGAGTTTAAAACAGTGCCGTCGACTGCAACGTAGGCAAGTTTGAACCGAAATTTCTTCTGCAGGTTTGATCTTAGTAGATAGAACCAAGAGGGGAAATTTAACTTTTATTGCTAAGCTTTTTTGCCGGCCTTGCTGTCGAGCAATAGTACTTCTCCGTCTCAGCCGACGGCGAATACATTAATGGGAACGTCGCGATTAATGACACGGGCGAATGCCTATTAGTCGCGTTTAAGTTATCAAAGGCCGAGCCACANCTCTTCTTCAACACCAACACGCTCTGTGGGTCACTTCAAGACTCAAATTGGCTCATCAAAATATCTGATCACCCAGGATTTCAATAACGCTGAAAACACGTCACGACAAAAATTAGAATATCTTGTCTCTCAGGTTTCGTCATAAATTCCAGTATTCTCTCTCGAAGTCGTTGTTCCCGACGGGAATCACCCCGGATTTGGAAGTGCCTTACGCAGGCTTAAGGATACCTTTTGAGGTTTTTTCCTGCTAAGAGCTATTTATCTGGTCTTCACTCACTGCATCTCCCCATGGTGATGAGGGTTCAGTGATCCCATG
>NHIO02000025.1 GCA_002171975.2 Flavobacteriales bacterium TMED191 | reverse complement strand
GCAAAAAGGGGGCATGCTGGGTACGATGAGTAATGATGGGGAAATTTTGGCACCCGAGGGCTTTGCTCAGTTTCTATGTTCTGACGAATTGGGTTCCGACCTGGGCAGAGTAGGGTACAAGTTTGTGCGCGACATGCTGGTGGGAATACAGCGCACCAGGTCGGTGAACCTCACACATATCGCCAGGAGTCTCAATGAGAATATTCGCCTGCATGCGACGCACAAACGCCTATCTCGCAACCTTGACAACCCAGCGCTCGCCGCGGCCCTGTCTGATCGGCTTCTGCGACTTGGTGCACATAGAGTATCGAGCAAGACGCGTTTAATAGTCCACCTGCATGAACTAAATAAGAAATATGCGCGCAAAGTTGAGTACTTGTCGGGCTCGGTGAATTGTGTCGACTCGGGATTCAAGGTGTGCGAGGTGCTCGCAAGCGATGCGGATTCTGAAATCTTCACTCCGCTGGTAGCCGCGGTCTGGTCGGATCGTGTGCCGGATTTTGTCAATGATGCTGAGGAGGTAACAAAATTACTGCGCCGCGTGGCCCAAGCTACGAACAATAGGGGGCTGTTCTACTTTGATGACCAAAGCTTTTCCAGTGAGTTCTTGAAAAGCATTGTGGCGGATCCTAGCTTTAACTTTCTCGCGATGATGAATGGCGTTGAACTGGATGTTCTTTACCGTAATGAACGCGTTTCAATGAACGAACTTGTGAAAGACGTGCAAACGACATACGGACGCACGATGTTCAAACTTATCCCCGAAGGTGTGTCAGGTATGTCAAAAAGTACAGACCTTGATGTGTTTCTTCACGCGGGTGCTTTAGCTATCAAGTTGCCAAATTCGAACAGAAACCTGAGGCTAATAGCTCTGAAGTCAAAGAATCGATTCGTAGGCGAAATCGCAGCTCCGATGATCACAACCGAGACTAACTTGCGGTCCCGAAAGGGTCTGATGGGTCTAGTAGAGTCATTCCTCTCCTTGCAAGATGTCGTCAGCACGCATCAAGCACTTCGCGACAGCTTCGATCCCTCCAGCTTTCGCGTGCTGACGTACCATCGCCTTCAGTTTCTGATGACACTTTTACAAGGAGTCATACATTACGAGGTAACGTTCGCAGGTAGCGGATCCGTCAACGACCACCANTTTTCACACACCCCNCATGACGGTGANGTNAATCGAACTTANTTCNTNCCNGAAAAACAGNGAGGCTNCGCNAGGNCAGNNNGNNTGAGTNNNNGNTNCATNNANGGATCAANACGGACTTANTNNATGGCAAGNNTAGAAATGCAGANATTCCTGGATGGTATNGCNACCGGTCTGGATAAGGGNAAGCACCTGCCCATTGAGGACCAACGGCGGAATTTNGATTCCTTTATGGCCGAGTTGCCGCTTCCGGAGAGCATTCTGATTGACGACTACATATTGGCAGGCCGCCCAGCACGCAAATATTTTACGCCGGGTGTTCGCGAGGATGCATCGCTGCTCTATTTTCACGGCGGCGGGCACGTAACTGGCTCATTAGATTCCCACCATTCCTTAGCCGCACATCTGGCAATCGCTTGTGGAACGGCCGTCAATGCTCTCGACTACCGGCTTGCTCCCGAGCACCCTTATCCCGCCGCGGTTGATGATGCTGTTTCCGCTTACTCGGCGATGCTCGATTACACANCAAGCGAAAACATCATGCTTGCTGGTGACTCAGCTGGAGGTAACTTAGTTCTAGCCTGTTTCCTGCGAATCAAACGCGAGGGATTGCCGATTCCGGGTTGTGGAGCATTGCTGTCGCCAGCGACCGATTGGACTGGCAACACTATAAGTCCTGCTGAGATGCGGGCCGAGCTCATGGTGAATGCTGGACTCTATGCTGGAGATTGGCCACTGGACACGCCTGAGATATCGCCTTTGTATGGAGATCTGAGTGGCTTACCTCCCTTGTTAGTTCAATACGCCAAAGATGAATTTCTTCAGGAAGATTCAACCCAGCTTGATATTCGTGCCCGTGAAGCTGGAGTCCATGTCGAACTGCGCGAATTTGACGAGGCATTCCATGCTTTCCAGGTAATGACAAGCTTGCCAGAATCTCATCAGGCTCTGGCGGAAATTGGTGCTTTTTACAATAAACATATCTAATGACCGCGGGAAATGAAGACAAGTTGCGTCTGCTGAAAGCGGAGTATGACCGCGATGGGTTTGTCGTTGTTCGTGGTTTTTTGAGCGATGCTGAAGTCCGTGAGTTGCGTATTAGGGCGTTGCCGCTGGCGGACAGAATGACCAGTCAAGATCACGGTGCAGGAAAGTATAAGAACGTTATAAAGTCACTTCATCATTATGATGGCTACCTCGATGCGCAACTAAAGAGTGGCAAACATGTCCAGTTTTTAGAACAGTTATTGGGCGGCGAAGTTGCGGGTTTGTCGGTAGCTTGGTTTGGTCGTCCAGAGGGTGATCTCCAGGGCATAGGGCCTCATATAGATGCGCTAGGTCGTGAAGGCGATTCAAAAGGCGGCGTAACAATTTGGTTTGCACTTGATCCGGTCAATATCAAAAACGGCTGCCTACAATATTTGTCAGGCTCCCATAGAGAGGAGTACGCGAATGTTATGCCCATTCCAAATATTGATCAGGAGTCCACAGACGTTATAGCGGCTGAACTCGAACCGGGAGACGCAGTGGTTCATAGCGCCCGCACGGTGCATTGGTCTGGCGGTAACCACTCGGACGAGCCACGTGACGCTGTCTCCTTTTTCTATTCTTGTCCCAGCGATTCTGCCGAGCGGCAGGCGTCGGGATTTCACTAGGAGATGCAAATGGAACAGCTACACTCTTCGGAAGATCTGGTTGCCACCTACCGTCATTTGGTCGATACAGGTCTTATGGATCTGGCGACTGGTAACGTGAGTTGCCGAGTAGAAGGTGGGATGTTGATTTCCTGCTCTGGCGCAACTGCTCAAAATCTCACGCCAGACCGTGTTGTATTCGTGCGAGAAGACGGCACGTGGGCAGGGGACATAAAACCCTCCTCAGAATGGCGCATGCATTCAGCCGTGTATAAGAACAGCGACAAGGCAAACGCAGTGATTCATGCCCACTCAGCCTATTGTGTTGCCATGGCTTGCAACAACATGCCTTTGCCCGGATTCCACTATATGGTCGGTATGTTCGGCGGTTCAGATGTGCCATGCGTCCCCTACTCGACCTTCGGAACTGGAGAGCTTGCAGAAAACGCTGGCAACGCTTTGCAGAGNCGCGCGGCGTGCTTACTCGGTAATCATGGAATGATTTGCCGTGGCGCTGATTTTGATAAAGCAATCAGCAATGCAGAATTGCTAGAAATACTGTGCAAGCATTACTTGCTTGCTAAGCAGTTGGGCGAGCCGGATCTGTTGACCGATGAACAGTGGGATGAATTTTTTGGTCGCGCTGAAAAAGTGGCATACAGCGCTTTTATATAGTGCTGAAAAGGCATTTCAGCTTGAAAAAAAATTGATCATTGTTTTCGGGGTCTTTGTTTTTCTTGTCGGTTGCGTGGCCCTTTATCTCCTCCCGTACAGGCACCATTTGCCTAAAACAGAGCTCGTCATCGATGGAGTGACTCGAGAATACTATTTATTTGTGCCGAGCGATGAAGCATCTAGCCCTAGCGGTCTGATCATCACGCTGCAGGGGGGAGATGCTGATGCAGGTTGGCGCTTCCCTGGACAGGACGAGTGGGAGGCAATTGCTGAAAAAGAGAACATGATTATTGCCTTACCGTCGGGTTATACATACGGTGATAACGAAGGCGCATGGGTGCTCAACACTGACGCCACGGCAATGCAGGATATCAACTTCTTCAATCAGATGATTTCTGATATTTCCGTGCGACACTGGGTAGACACCTCCCGAGTTTATGCGGTTGGCTACTCACTGGGTTCAATGTTTGCGTATGAGTTGGCGTGTCATATGAGTGAGAGTTTTGCCGCTATCGCTTCAGTTGCTGGCACCATGCCGCTTAATGTCAAATTGTGCGAGCAATCACGTAATGTACCGATTATGCATGTGCATGGTGTTGAGGATCCTATAATTGCTTACGGTAACTCCTGGGAATGGAAAGCATGGGACTCTGTCGGAGCTATGCGTGACATACCGAGCCTGATTGGCTATTGGAGCGAGAAATACGACTGCCAATCGAAAGTCGAGACGATCGGAGAAGTCATATCGCACTTTGCGTATAGCGATTGCGCTCAGGACGCTAGGGTAGAGCATTATCGGCTTGAGCGTGGGGCGCACGATTGGCCAGAGACACTGCTGGGTCAACCGACCAGCGAAGTGATGTGGTCATTTTTTAATCACTACAACTTGGCCGGNAAAAAGCTTAGGCCTAATAGTGCAAATTGAGCACCTAGCGCAGCGAGTGGAGTCACTCCAAGTCCCCGCAAGAACCGTAAGTGAACGGCTTAAACGTCAGGCAAGTTAGGTGTAACCAGTTTAGGTGAGACGAGTGGCAAAGGCGCCATGAGTGTGTCTCTGCTCAGTAAATTTGGGGGAGAGTAATCTAGAGAGTGCATTATCGTGCATGAAGTGTCATGTCTGGTAAAAGATTTTTGCTACTCTCTCGTAATCGCGAGCAGCAATTGATGGGGGCTCAAAAGTTTGCAGGATTTGGGAGAATTTCGAGTTTCAACACGCCGTTGGCTGGAANAAAACTGTCCACTAACTATGCGGCAGCCAATCACGGAGCGAGACATTTGCTCAGGCGGACGTCGCTTNGTCTTTCAGACTGATGATCAGAAGCTATGGCTTGACCGNATGGNNGAGCGCGGNTGGACNGCTCCNACGTGGCCGTCGGAGTACGGCGGCGGCGGCCTAGATCACGATCAAGCCAAGGTGTTGCGGGAAGAAATGGCACGCATCACCGCGCGACTTCCTTTACAAGGCATGGGCACCTCCATGATTGGTCCGGCAATTCTAGAATTCGGGTCAGATGCCCNAAAGAAACAGCATTTGCCGCAGATTGCGAGAGGAGAAATTCGCTGGTGCCAAGGTTACAGCGAGCCAGGAAGTGGTTCGGACTTGGCCGGACTCCAGACGCGTGCCGAAGATCACGGCGATCACTTTATTGTTAATGGACAGAAAGTCTGGACATCGAACGCAGACCAAGCCGACTGGATGTTTTGTCTAGTCCGCACTGATTTCGAGGCCAGTAAACACGCAGGTATCAGCCTNGTGCTTTTNGACATGGANTCTGCNGGCGTAACAGCAAGACCGATACGTNTAATCTCAGGAGCNTCAGTTTTTTGTGAGACGTTTCTGGAGGANGTCCGCGTTGAGAAAAGTCAAGTTGTGGGGGATATCAACAANGGCTGGACTATTGCTAAGTATCTGCTGACCCATGAGCGAGAAATGATTGGTGGTATCGGTACGGCGGCGGGTACGAGGACACTCGGTGAGCTTGCCACTGAAGTGATCGGGTTAAATGATGGTCGATTGTCTGATGAGATGCTTCGCACCGAAGTCGCTACTTGGGAGGTCGACTCGTGCTGTCACCAACTGACCATGGAGCGGGTTCGCGACGAGATGGCCTCAAGCGGTGTGGGCAATACCTCTGCGATGATCAAGTACTACGGCACTGAAATGAACAAACGCCGCTACGAATTGCTCATGGCACTTGGCGGTAGTGATGCACTCCACTGGGAAGAGGGCACAGACACTCAGCGCTGGTTGCGATCAAAAGGAAACTCGATTGAGGGNGGTACCTCCGAAATTCAGCTCAACATCATTTCAAAACGNATNCTAGGTTTGGGCTGATGCAAAAGCTGGTCTTAACTGAAGAGGAGCGGATGGTCCGTGAGTCAGCGACGGATTTTCTTTCTCAGAAAGCTGGTCCTGACGCTCTAAGGAAAATCCGGGATACCGCTAATCCTCAAGGATTCTCAAAGGAGGTTTGGCTGGAAATGGCGGAGCTCGGATGGCCATCAATTCTGATTGAGGAAGCGCAGGGTGGACTCGGTTTTAGTCACGTCGCGATGGGTCAGATCATGGAGTTGTGTGGCAGCACACTCGCTTGTTCGCCACTATTCTCGACGGCGGTTGTAGGCGCATCTGTATTGTCCCTGGGCGGCGATAGCTTAGCGCTGCTCCCAAAGGTCGCTGCCGGTAGTCTGACGCTAGCGCTCGCTGTCGATGAGGCTTCGCGGCACAATCCTGAGGATATAGCTACCACAGCCATTAAGCGCGGTGACAGCTACATCCTCAATGGGGAAAAGACGTTTGTCGTCGATGGCAACGTTGCGGATTANCTGATTGTCTCTGTGCGAGCGGCCAAAGATCCTGAAGATGTCTTGTTATTCCTTGTTCCTCGTGNCGCCGAAGGGGTTAAGATAATTAAAACAGAAATGGTCGACAGTAGAAATTCGGCAACTGTGCAAATTAATGATGTCACCGTTGAGTCTGATCAACTGATTAGTCAGTCAGGCGCCGGTCTGGCGACCCTGCAAAAGGTGCTTAATATCGCGAACGTCCATCTTTCGGCTGAGTTGCTCGGCATTGCGAACGAATGTTTCGGTCGGACGTTGCGGTATCTNAATGAACGCAAGCAATTTGGCGTAGAGATCGGTTCCTTCCAGGGATTGCAGCATCGCGCAGCGATACTGTGGACTGAAATTGAACTCTGCAAATCGATTGTGTTGAAGGCGTTGCGCGCACTTGATGAATCGCCAGAGGAGGCCGGACTGCTAGCCAGCACTGCTAAAGCAAAGACCTGTCAAGTAGCTGAGCTTGCATCGAATGAGGGTATTCAGATGCATGGTGGNATCGGTATGACCGACGAGTTNGATATAGGGTTNTTCATCAAGCGTGCTCGTGTNGCACAGATGCTTTACGGNGANAGGCGCTANCATCTNAATCGTTATGCTGAGTTGCGAGCCTACTAAGCACCTGGCTACCTCGGTGCCGCAAGTATCGGACTTATTGGCTCCTNAAAAGCTTTCACATCCTGTGGGTGTCAGATAATGCCGCTAGCGGTGCAGNTGTATGCCGCGTCTTAGGGCCCACAGAAATACTTATGAAGATTTTGGACGCGCACATCCAGCAGCTCAGAGATGATGGCTATGCCATCGTTGAGAATTTTATTGAGCCTGAATTGTTATCGAGGGCGCAAGAGGCGATGTGGGAGCTTTGCCCTCGCCCGGCAGACTACTTTGCAAATACCGACGAGCATACAACGCTCAGCACGAGCCAATTTGCAGGCATACATCGATTTCCATTCCCGACCTGGGACCTTAACCGCTTGGTCGTCAACCAGAATCTGATCGATGCGGCAGAGAAAATCTGTGGTACCAAGGACCTAGAACTCTATCAGGCCGAGTTTTGGGCAAAGTATTCTGGAGCGGTCGACTACNGGCAGTCGCACCACTTCGACTATGGTAATCACACNCTCGTCGTGCCAAAGCGGGCAAGTAGGCATGTTCAGCTGGCAGCCTTCATACTGCTTTCCGATGTCAGCGAAGCCGACGCGCCGACCTATGTAGTGTCGACCGACAGCGCCCGAGATACTCCATTCGTTCCCCGGACCCAGATCAAGAATGCTTTCGCGAGCCAGGAAGTTGCCATCACTGGCGCCGCTGGCAGTGTATTGCTTTACAAGACCGACACATTGCACCGCGGCTCAAATTTCACTCAGCCCGGCCGATCGCGATTTACGTTACTCGTCAACCTTCAGCCGCGCGGGTGGCGCTGGACAGGCAGGACAGCCTGGCCGCGAGAGGCATTGTCCAAATCTTGGTCCGATGCCATGGTTCGCATGACGCCGCGACAACGGACATTGTTTGGTTTCCCAGCACCTGGTGACGAGTACTGGGATGAGCAGACGATTCGCGACGTTGGCATGCGATATTCAGGGATGGACATGGGTCCATACCAGCAACGCTGAAAGCCTGTAGATACCGATATTCCCGCAATTATGAAAACGACAGGATCGTAACGCGGAGCTTTCGCTTATCGCTCGACTTCCAGATCTGCCGGCGTCATTTCGATTGGGCGTTCCCGATCATTGTGACGCCCTGTTGCTCCTTGATGAACGCGCGCGCGCGGTCGCGTTTTCGCGGATGTTGCCCCAGAACAAGCCATAGTCTAGACAGTGCAGGTTGCGCATGAAGAGCGACCAGAAGCCCTGCAGTTTCAATTTCTCGTCGCGGTCACCATTCACGAATAGCCATTTCCGAGTCGACTCGTCGCCGCAATAGGCTGAAACTGTGCCGCTAACCAATTCGCCCAATGAAGTGTCAAGCGCGCTGTATCCGGCCTCGACCGTCAGCGCTCCCAAATGGTTGCGCCTATCACTCCGTTTGCCGTCTGTTCGCCAAGTAATAGGATTAACACAAATACGTGGACCGGGGTCAAAGCCGGAGTAGTCACGGCCGTTCCAGATGTCCTGCTCCTCCTGATTGCCCCAGTGAGAGGGGTGCTTATCGGCTTCGTGCGCATCCCAGGTAATGAAACACCCTGTCTGCGTTGGTGCAGTGCAAACCTCTATATCCTCGTAGCTGTTGTCGACCAGCGCTTGCGGCAGTGAATTGCCGATAGCGTACGCCGCCACCAGACGCTCCATCAACGGAGTTCCGTCAATTTCTTCTTCGATCAATCGGACCAGGTGGAACGTACCCTGGCTGTGACTCGCCATGATGATGGGTTCTTCTGGCCCGATCTCCGCCAGAAAATGGTAAAAGGCCGCACGCGTATCCCGGTATCCGATGTTTTGAATCTGGCTGACGATACCCTCGCCGTGATACTCGCTGACGATAGATTGTCGGTAACGAGGTGCGTAAACACGACAGCAATCATTGAATACTGACGCTTGAATCGATACCGTGCCGCGATCAGTTCCGCGACGGGTTTCTTCGTGGTCCATTGGCTGCACCCAGTGTTCTGTGCCGCCGAATGTTGTTGGGTGCAGGAAGAAGGCAGATGCCAACCTACTGTCCTGCGGCGTTGGTGTCATGCCATCTGGCAATCGTTCTGCCGGGCTGCCAGGGCCCGGCCAAGCGGACCAGTTAGATCGCTGTGCGTAATCCGGCGCTGCGGGCAGCGGCCTAGACCCGAACGCGTGGGCGGGCGCGGTCATTCGCGCGTAGATGCCGGGCCCGAACACAATGGCGGCCGCCAGCAAAAGAGTTATCACGCCTAGACTCCAAAGCATGATCTTTAATATTTTTCTCATCGAGTCCTTCTGAAGCTCAACGCACAGACCATGGTGTTAAACCGGGTCGGCCATCGTTCATACGTGGCTGCCGGCATCACTTTGTTATCAGAATTTGTGGGAAGCGCGGAGAAGTTCAATGACATCCCGAAAACAGTCGCTCATGGCGCTACCCCCTGCAGCGATGTCTTTCGGTTCAAATAATGCCTATCACGCCATGGAATCACGGTGTTTGGCTGTCAATTCTTAGGTGGCTTCTGAATCAGTTCTAACCGATGTCCATCAGGATCGCGAGCAAACCCAATGATGGCCCCTCCCATTGAATCTATGACTTCCGGCTCTCTCTCCACCAGACAGCCTGCACCACGGATAGCTTCGATTGTTTCAGAGACGTTGTTGACGTAAAAAACCAGCTTGCCATCTCTCTTGTTGTTCTCGTGTTGTGTGCCGTCGGTATACTTCATGAGTAATACCGCAGCGCTCCGCGTGCCCTCAAATCCCAGCACTATTTCCTTCATCGTTGGAAGTGTGATGGTTTGCAAAGAGGTCATCCCAAGCGCGCGCTCGTAGAAGCCCGCAGACAGCTCTAGGTCAACCACTACTATTCCGACTGCGCTTAGGTACTCAGCCATGGGAGTTAACAGATCTGATTAATAGGCCTGATCAAAACAGTGTTTTCGATTCAGCTGGCGCGGCGTCCACCGGCACGAAACCTAGAACAGCTTTTTTCTCAAGGAACTCCTCCAGACCCCACTCACTAAACTCACGTCCATTGCCGGACTGTTTGTAGCCGCCGAAAGGAGAATTGATATCGAGTGGTGCGCCGTTTAGATGAACATTGCCGGCACGAAGGCGCGCGCCGATCGCCCTAGCGTGGTCGATATCCCCAGAGCTAACATATGCGGAGAGGCCGTA
>NHIO02000024.1 GCA_002171975.2 Flavobacteriales bacterium TMED191 | reverse complement strand
GGGACAGGAAATATTCCAGGCGTTCCCGCTGAACAACGGTAATGGGTTCCTTCTTGTTCACAACTAAAGAAGAACACAAGGGGTATAAACAGAATCGATAAACTTTTCATACTTCAAGTATAGTGGTTTTAGTATTGAAAAGGAAGCAACATATAAAGCATCTACTAAAGTGGGTGCTTTTATTTTATTATTTGTATTTAATTACGAGGCAATTAAGAATTACTTTACCATCGCCATAATTATCAAATTTTAGAACGGGTTTGTCTATTTTAATATTCATGATATCTATACCTTGCCCATATTCTTCAATTGCGGCCATCATTGCCTTGTCGTATTTAGCTTCTCCAGGCTCTATAACGACTCTTAAGTTTCCCACAACATTGTATGACTTGATCTCATTTTTTATTGATTTTTCGGAAGCGTTAAAGCCTATCTTTCTTTGAGGCGCACAACTAAAAAAAGTTATCATTAAAATTAAAACAAGTGTTCTCATAAAATTGTATTTTATTCAAATATAATAATTTTTAATATTGAAAGGGAAGTGTTAGTCTAATACTCAATTCAGGCTAGGTGATTTTGACAGGCTTGAACCTCCCTATAGTAAAAGATGAAAGTCGTTCAAATACTTTAGCAAATGGTTCGAGATTAGTCCAGTAGGGCAGCAAAAGTTAAAGCATCTACGAAAATGGGTGCTTTTATTTTATAATAGACTTTTTTCTACAAAGCCATTATTATATATGTGTAATTGGAAGCCTTTATTATTTAACGTTTACTTATTTTATTATTTGTTATTGCTTTTTGTCTTGAACATTTAAAACGATTTATTTCAGGATTTCTTTTTTTAAGGTGTTTTTTGCTGGCTCCATTGTTAACACGTTTTCTCCATCTTTTAAATGAAGACGCTTTTAAATTTGACCTCATCAATTTTATAACTCCTCTCTCAGTTAATTGAAACTGAAATAGAATAGCTTCATATGGTGTTCTGTCTTCCCACGCCATTTCAATGATTCTATCAATTTCTTCTGGATTATAATTCATCGAATGTATTTTAATACAGTTTCTTAATTTCTCATATTTATTTTATAATATATTTTTTTTGAAAAATCAAATATATTAATAATCCTAAAGGCATAAGCATTACACCAAAAAACACACTCAATCTAAGTAGCCATATTTTATCATTATTTTTCACACAATTAGCCCATATCCATCTTGTTACAAAAATATCGCCTGCCACCATGTGTGCCCACATTGCTGAAACACCTGCCTTGGTTGACATTCCCTGAGTTAAACCTGCAAAAAAACCGTCTGGATGAGAGCCGCTATTTAAAAAATCGATTAATCCATTTGGGTTTAAGATCATAATTACAAACCAAATGATTATCGGACCTAAAAAAAACAGTTGCTTATCCATAATATTATTTGTTTTTTTATCATAGGGACGTATTAACATTGCAAACCAAAATGGACCGACCCAAATAGTTGATATTAAAAACGAAATTGAATATAAATCCATAATTCTAATTTAGTTTTTTAACTCAGGGTCATTGTCATTTATTTTTGATTGTTCGGCGTTTGCATTGTATATATTGTATAACAAAGTGAACATATAAGCACAAAATATTATTAAGCCAATTATAAACATTAATAAGTTTTCCATTTAATAAATAATTAGTTGTCGTTTTTTCGCTGTCTTATTACAATAGAAAGTGCTAAAATTGAAGGAACCCATATTCCTACAAAGATGCCTTCAAGTTGTTGACCAGAAAACCAGAGGCTTACAGAGTATAAGAATGATAGAAATGCTAATATAACAGGATAATATATCTTCCAGAAATTTTTAATCTTTTTCATATTAATAAGTCAAATTAATTTTTAATTCAAATTCATCATAAATCAGATTGTTTCCGAGATTACTAAAAAATGACCCAGAACCATATCTAACATCATATTTTGCTCTATCTAGAGTAATTTCGGCACTGGCTTTACCGTCTTTAACAGAGGCAGTAAATTCCTCTGTATTAGTAATTCCTTTGATAGTTATTTCGGAGATTATATCATACTTACCATATCCCTTGTGTTTACATTCTAGAATGTCTATTGACGCAATATGATGTTTATTAGTATCAAAAAAATCGGCAGATTTTAAGTGTTTTTCAAGCTGTTCTTTGTATGTTCCTTCAAGATCTGTGCAAAATATTGAGTTCATATCAATGTTAACTTTTCCTGAAACAAGTTTGTTTTCTTCAAAATGGAGATGACCGGATCTAATAGCTATATTTCCTTCATGTGTACCACCAACTTTACTAGCCTTCCAGACTATTGTGCTTTTTTGAGCATATATGTCACTTGTTGTTATATTTTTATTGTGAATGTGAGAAGTTTTTTTATTTGAATCTGCTCTGCAACCACAATTTTCACAAGCAAAAGATGGCATGAATGATAATATGGTTAACAAAATAGAAAAGTAGATAAATTTATTTTGCATAATTAAAATATTGTATAGCTTTATTTCTTCAAAGTTATACAAAATAAAATATATTATCTAAATAAACACCTAATATTTCTTTATTAATTTTTTTTCTTTAAATTAAAATCCATCTATAAACAGTATGCGGGGACACTATTTTTATAGGTTTTAGTCTTAAAATGGAGTCCTATGAAATTGGGTACTATTATTTTATAACATAATTTTTCTCTAATGAACCATCATCATAGATGTATATTTGGAAGCCTTTGTTGTGATTGACTTCTTTTCCGAAGATGGACATTATTTTAATGAGAGATTTTGGGTTTTTAATTTCTTTTATAAATGAATTGTTTTCACAACTATTTTGACAATCCTCCAATGTCCAAAAAGGAACTAATCCATCACATAAACCCCAACACGATTCTTCGCATTGAGATGTTGTTGGATTAAACCAATATATGAACCCACATCCAAAACAGGGTCCTGGGTCCGGAATGGAGCTGCAATCTTCAGTCACAATTTGTCCAAAACTTATAAAAGGAATAATAATAACTAGGAATAGTTTTTTCATTTACAACCCTCTCCATAGGTGACTTCTTTTGCTTTAAAGTCTTCCCCATATTTAACAATTTTGATCTTAAAATCCTCTCCATAATCTACTGCTTTCCATTTTCCAACTTTTTTCTCTCCATATGAAACATATTTTATTTTCAAATCTTCTCCGTAATCAACAAACTTAACTTTATAATCTTCTCCGTAATCAACAAATTTAATTTTACCAAAGACATGACATCCACTTTGGCTCATTGAAAACAAAGGGAAACAAAAAAGAATGAGTATTAATTTTTTCATAACGATAAATTTTACTTAAATATACTGGTTTATTATATAATTAAAGTTTTTTTAAAGTGTGTGTTTATTTCATAAGTTTAATTAAAAATAATGGTCATGCTAAAATTATTTTATGCCCGAAGCATTTTATGCAAATAATATTATTGATATTATTAATTTCAATATCCAACAAACAACTCTAATCCAATTTGAATGGATTAATAAATTTAAGTTTAGTTTATTACTTAATGATAATTGATTATGTATTGGAACTTGAATAAAAAAAGTGCTTAGCCAAATCAAGATAACTAATAGGGCACTAATTTTTTTTAAACTATCATCAAAATCCTGTAAAAGCATAGTTGTTGTGATTATAAACTCAAGTACCATTATAGGGGCTACTATGTAGCCAATTCTTGTTACATATTTTTGATGAAAAGTAGAAAAGTCCTTATAAACGTATTTAAGAAGAGGATAGTTAACAAATTGTGTAACTAGAATAATGGTTGTTAATATAGCGCTTACGATTATATTAAATAATATTAGTTTCATTTATCTTAAAAGATGTTTTTTTTCTACAGAACCATCATTATAGATTTTTAATTGGAAGCCATTATTTATAGATTCTCTTCCCAGAAGATCAATTGACCTAATTAATTGTTTAGAATTTATTACATCAAGCTCTATATAGTTTGTGGTATTACAAATAATCAAACCATTGGTATTAAATTTAGAAACAAAATTCCATACCTCAATATTTGTGTTAATATCTTGATTCCCCCATGAGGCTAGTGGCGAGGGCCAATCATGTCCTCCGTTTATAATTTTTAATTCTTCAACCGAAACACAACCGTCTCCATTCATCCATGAATATCGCTCTACCGTACTACCATCAAAACTATTTAAATCAGGTAGTTGTTCAATAATTGGATTAATATCGGTATTGTTGAAGCTGGACCAATAGTTATTAATCACACTAACCGGATTATACCAACCGTTAAGATCATTATATGGATGAATATCATCATTGGTACCGACAATACTTTGAACCGCAGTTGGATGAATAAGATTGCAATTATTAAATGCACCTACAAATGCTGCACCGGCTACCGAACTTATCGCAGCAATTTTATAATTAAGCCTACATGCTAAATCATAAGAAAACATCCCCCCTAAAGAATATCCACATGCATAAATTCTTTCTTGGTCTATATTATAATTTGATGAAACCTCCTCGATTATTGTTTCAATAAAATAAATATCATCGTGATCTGTGGGTTCTTTATGCATCCAGCTAGTATATCCAGTTTCGGGATCTTCTAGTGCTTGGGGATAAATCAATATAAATCCAGATGTGTCAGAAATAGAACGAAAATCTGCTTCATAGTTCATAAAATCTATTGCATATCCAGCACCTCCATGAAGCGCAAATAAAATAGGTGCGGGGTTGTTGTCAGAGTAATTCTTGGGCGTGTAAATTAAATACTCTCTATTATTGTTTTCAAAATTTAAATTTTCAGTTTGTAATTGTCCAAGTGATAAAAAAGGAATAATAAAAAAAAGTAGAAGTTTTCTCATTTTATTGAACTATTCTTTTTTCAATAGAACCATCATCATAGATATATAATTGAACACCATTAATGTTGTTACGCGTTATTTTCCCAAGAATAGACAGCTTTTTAATTAATTTACGAGTGGTAAAGTTAAATTGGGATATATCTAAATAATTTTGACATGAACATTCACACACATCTGAAACATTCATGTCTATATACCCAAACGGAGTTAAATCTGTATTACAATCTAATGGAATGTCAAATGGAAGAAATGCAGAAAGAATACCGGATTCTAAAGTAGGAATAAGCTCAGCACAGCCTAGTAATCCATCCAAAATAGATGTGTCACCAAAAATAGAAACTAAATCTATAAGTGTTTCATCTAAGTCTACACAGCCAACGATTTGACTATTATTATAAATCAGATTATTATTGATATTATTGAAGTTTTGTGAAAGACTTAAAAAAGGAATAATTAGAAGAATTAGTAATTTTTTCATAAAGCAAATATACAAGTTTTTAATAATTTAAAATGACATGTTATTATATCCAACGTTTAGTTATGCTTTTGTAGTTTTTGAACTCTTGCCCAAACAATTTTTCCATAGCTTTTTCTTCTGGAATAATTTGAAACTTTGTAATAAATAATACGAATATAAAAACAAGGATTATGCCGCCATACAAATTAAATTTTAGTCCTATAGACAATAATATTAATACCATTCCTAGATACATCGGGTTTCTAGTATATTTAAAAATTCCAGTATTGACAAGTGATGATGTTTTTGTGAGATTTACCGGATTAATAGTAGTTTTATAATTTCTAAATAATAAAAAAGCCGAGCGGATTATAATAATGCCGAATAATAATAATAGAACACTAACCCAATCTAGGAAATGATTATTAGGGTGAGGAAAAAGGTTTTTAGATAAATAAATAGCTAAACCAAATAATAACGTTACAATTGGGGGTGGAATTTTGTTTTTCATAAATAGAATTTTATTTATTTTAAATATTGATTTTCATTAGTAAAATAGCTTTTGCTATTATACGTAATTAAAATTATTTAAAGTTTGATTTTTTATAAAATTTATATCGATATATATATAAAATAATTATACCTGTAATATTTGAAAACCAAATGTATGGTTTTGACCATGAGATACCATCAAATCGGATATCAAAAATTGGCCAAAGTATAGGAGTAGGGAAAAAATCAGCTGTATGAAATGGAAAATCTAACATTATATGTAAAGGCCAAGCCAGCATGGCAAACGCAATATCTTTTTTGATAAAAAAGTACACCAATACAATAAATACAAAAGCAATTATTAAACTATGAGTTATGTCATATAAGTAAAACACGTAGTCAGGGATTTCATCAATTTTTGGTTTCCCTGATTTAATATTATAAGGACTAAATATTAAACTAATAATGAAATATAAACCAAAAGAAAATAGATCAGGGAGGGCTCCAAAAAAGAGACTCCAGTATGGCCTGCCTCTATATCCAAAAACCCCTTTTCCCCATAAGGCATGACTTAATGTATCCATAATATAAACATAGATTTTTTATCTTTGTAGAGAGTTTTCATAAATACTATTTATGATTTTTTAGTCCGGGTTTATTCTAATTTCCATCCCTCAATATTATAAGTTGAATAGCTCGATGAATATCCCGGTGGTTGAGGTGTAACGATATTAAAAAAAGTAGTGTCAGTAATTACCCAACCAATATTTCCACCCAAACTCTCTGAGTAGACAAAACCACTGTCATTAAGATTATAAATAATAGGATCACATGCTTCACAATACTTAAAAATAAGTTCGTCTATATTTTTGCCGACCTGAATAGTACCCAAACTATCATTATAATTTGTTGTATACGTCACATTTGATATCCATTGAGAATTAAGTAGAGAATCATATACATAGTAGCCTGAATACGAAATGTCATTTCCTCTAAAGTTCCAATTACCAGCATAAATGTTATTAATATTACAATTATTTATACACTCATTAAGTGTTGTATATGGCCCATCTTCGGATGCAATACAACTATTGTTTATACACGAAAATTTTCCAATAAGATTATTATTATTGTTAACATCTTGCTCACAACTGAATAATAGCACGACATGAATAAGTAGTATGAATTGCCTCATAAATTTATTTCACAAGATATTTTTTTTCGACAGAACCATTATCATATAAGTATATTTGGAGCCCCATTTTATCACAGGATCCTCTTCCAAGGAAGTCTATCTTTCCGGTTAAATTTTTATGTATTATTTCAAATTCGGAGGATGATGTTATATTACAGTTAATTAAGCCCGAGGTATTATATTGTGAAACAAAATTCCATATTTCTAAAGACGCATTGATATCCATATTTCCAAAAGAACCTGGCCAGTCATGGTCTCCACCAATAACTTTTAGTTCTTGAATAGATGTGCAATTATCGCCATTTAACCAACTCTTTCTTTCTACAGTACTACCATCACTAAGAGAAGTGTTATCAACATTTGTTATAATAGGATTAAGGTCAGTATTATTATAGTTTGACCAGTAACTTGTAATGTCATCTACTGACATATATAGAGGCATATCACCATAAGATAAACCTTCGTAAGTAGAATGAGGATTTTGATCAACTGTACCCATTATAAGCATCATAGCAGTTGGACTAACTGGTGAGCATGAAGCCCAGTTATATATATCATTTCTGTAGTAGTCTGTTAGCATGCTACCTGAAACTGCAGCAAAAGCAGCAATCTTATCATTTAATCGACACCCAAGTTCATAAGAAAAAATAGCGCCTTCGGAATATCCACATGCATAAATGCGACTTTGGTCGATAGCATACTCGGCGTCTAGGGCTTCAATGACTGCTTCAATAAAAAATATGTCATCATGATCAGTCGGTGCCTTATGTATCCATGAGGTAGTCCCGCCTTCAGGATCTACAGCTCCTTGAGGGTATACTGCTATGAAATTTGCAGTATCAGCAATCGGTCTCATATCATTTGTATAGATAAAGTCTTGAGCATATCCAGACCCTCCATGAAAGCTAAACATAACTGGAAATTCAATTGATGCATTATAACTTTCAGGCAGGTATATTATATATTCTCTTTCTTGATTTTCAAAAAAAATTGTTTCTGTAATCAATTGTTGTCCAAAGTTTAAAAAAGGTATAATAAGAAGTAATAATAATTTTTTCATAATAGTTTAATTTAAGATAAATTTTTTTCATTCTATAAATATACTAGTTTTAGTGAGTTTGAATTTTTTTTGAGAAAATTACTTTGTTAGATGTAGAGTTTTTAAGGTGAGTTTTAAGTAATTTTTTTTCTTTTATTGAAAAGTCACTTTTCAAGTTATTTAAGAAAGATTTATATTCCTCTTGACCCATTTGCATAGAGCTAATTAAGTTAATTACATTATTAGTAAACATGTTGGGGTCTTTTGCCTTATTTAGTTCATAGATTTTACCACTGTAAGATTGTAAATAACTTGTGTCATTGTTAAAACAAATATTGCAGTGGAAGAAATAGGCCAGCACTTCTTTACAGCTCATATTGGTTTCATTAAATTGTGAAGTCATTTCTATTTCAGAAAATGTTGTAACAACCTCACGATTTTGGTTTTTTAAACCAGTATTTTGGTTAGGATTTGGGGAAATAAAATAATCATCAGAATCGCATTCTAAAATAAACTGGGAATTACAACCGTAAATTATTAACAAAACCAAAAAAATTCTCATCCTCAAATATATTGCTTTTTTTAAACTTGCGTATTTGTGGTTAATAACGAATGTTTAAATTAAAAGAAGGAAATATTAAAAATTCTTGATCTTTTAATAAATGGGTAATATTAACTCCAGTATTTAAAAAAAAATTTTTCCAAATTCTTTTTTCCAATCCAAGTGAGATGCACGCAGCATTAGAATCTCCAGACATACCATATATTTTTTGTAAAGAAGCCACGGAATATCCATCGACAAATGATTTAAGCAAGTATTTTTTATATCCAATCACAAAAGTGTTTAGTGCTATCATCGAACCGCAACCAATAAAAAAATCGTTTTGGTTGTCTTTAACTATTGATCTAGAATAACTAACAAAACTAAATCCGGCTTTATGATCAAATAATCCAATTGACATATAATTTTTTGGCTGGTTATAATTTTGACTAAAACAAAAAATTGGTAATAGAAGCAAGAAAATTAGAAGTTGTTTCACAAAAAGTTTACTTTTTTAAAGTAATTATTGCACTGTAAACATATTGACCTAATTCAAAATTTTCTAATACCCATCCATCTTTGGAGTGTATATTTAATGCTTCCTCCATTTTGTTTGCTAGTGATATATTTGACCACCAATCATGAACACTGATTACTTTATATTTCACCATAGTTTGTTTATTTTAAAATATATTTTTTTTCAACTGAACCATCATTAAAGATATTTAATTGTAATTGGTCTCTACTATATTCTCTACCCAAAACATCTATAACTTTAATTAACTCTTTTTTTGAGACATTTGATTCTTCAATAAAAGAACTTTCAGAAACAGACATTTTACTAAAAAAATCCCAGATTTCTTCACTAATATTAACATCCATATTTCCCCATGCACCTGGCCAGTCATGTCCTCCTCCAATAACTTTATATAGCCAAACTTCATTATTTGAAATAGAGGAAGAGTAGATATAACTTTCTATTACACTTCCATCTCCGGTATCTAAATTTGGTAATTCAGTAAAACTTAAATCAGTCAAGTTATTTTGATTAATAAAAAAATCTATTGTTGATGGTATGCCTAAATATATCCCCCATCCATCATTGTTATTTGGGTCGCCGTCATATAAAGTTACATCATCATCTGTCCCATGAGTTTCAAACACAGGTACTGGGTTTTCAGAATTACAATTTTGATAGATATTTTCCATAATCATTCCTGCTACTGGAGCAATTGCCCTAAATGTTGAACTTGCTTGGCAAGCAAGCATATAGCTCATATCTCCACCATTGGACATTCCTGTTGAAAATGTATTAATCGTGCTTAATTGGTAGGTGTCTTGAAGATATTCTGCCAAAGCAACAATAAAACCAACATCATTTACAGTCGGGTTGTTTTGAAATTCGTATCCAACATTAAAAAAAGAATTATTGTATTGGTCAGTTGTTCCTTGTGGATAACATACAACAAATCCATTATCATTTGCAACTTCATTCATGCCAGAATAATCCATAATTCCCTGTGCACTTCCTGTGTAGCCATGAAGTACAAATACTAATGGCGCATTTTTAGCTACATTATTAGGTAGATGTAATAAATACTCTCTTTCCAATCCGTCAAAATTAAAGATCAGAGTCTCTATGCAGGAACCATCATCTATATTGGCATAGGGATTATAATTGATAGCATCTGAATTTGTGCAGCCAGGAAACTCCCATGAGCATTCTTTTTCATTTATTTCAAATGTAAAATAACCATCAAAGCCATTTTCTATAGTGATTTCTTCCAAGACATTAAATCCATCTACATATACAGATATATTTCCTCCTTCCCAACCATCTCCAAAACTATCATTTCCAATAATTATATAACAATCAGGTTCATTTACACAAATTTGTGTATAATTGGACTGATAATTACCGTTTCCTTGAAAAGAACTAATTGCATTACTTTGATTATTCCATCCCTGAAAACTGTAAAGGGACCAACTCATTTCGTCCGCCCAATCTCCTGTAATTGTTTCTATTTCTAGCACGTATTCCCCCTCTTTACAAGAATATTCACAGGAATCATTATTTATAAAAGCTGTTTCACTGTAATTATTTGCATTTACATCTGTACAGCCTAATCCACTATATATACATTCAGAATCATTAATTTGAAATAAAGTATAACCCAAGGAACCATTTTCTAGTTCAATACTTAACGGTGATTTGCCAAAATCAACGTCAGAATTTACAGAACTTAAATCAACAAATCCTTCATTCCATCCATCACCGTAACTGTCATTTGCTTCAAAGGCATAGCATCCTATATTTAAACATATATTTTGGTTATACCATGTGTCATTATCATTTTCGGCTCCGTCATAAAAAAATACAATCTCTCCATCATTATTAATAATTGACCATGACATTTCTTCCGCCCATTCTCCACTATATGTTTCAAACGACACTTCAAATTCACCTCCATCGCACTGAGCGTATAAAAATGGGAAAACAAATGATAATAGTATTAATAATTTAAACTTTGTCATGATAATATATTTTGTTATGAGCTAAATATAAGGATTTTAGCACTTAGTCTTGTATTGTAACAGTGATAGTTCCAATCATGCCATTGTTTGCATGCCCTCCTACGGAACAATCATAATTATAAATACCGGGGACCTCGAATAAATGTTTATATATTTCGGCTCCCACAACAGATGTTGATGGAGAATTAAATGTTTCAGGGTTGTTAAAGGGCTCACTTGTTAAAGAATTCAATTCTCCATCAACATCATGTAGTCCACCATCGTTAATCCATCTGACTTCTTCCCCCTGATTAATAATTATATTGGTTGGGTCAAAGTAAAAATTACCTGCAAAGACTGTATGAGTTACTTTTGCATCAGATTCGTCTTCAGAGTTTGTTATATTTTAATCACAGCTTATTACAAGAGCAAGTATCATGAATGTTAAAAATGTTTTTCTCATTTTATCATTATTATTTTCTCAGCACTTCCATTTTTATATTTAATTATTGATGACTTATTTAAAGTTGTGTTTCGACCCAAGAAATCATAGGTACTTATTAATTTATGTTCTACTTCATCTTCTATAAGCTGAGAATTATTTTTGTAGTTAAAATAAAATGGCCATGAACACGCAATATTACTCTTTCCAGCAAAAAAACCTTCAACTAAATGTACTTGCCCATTTATTGGAAACATTAAGCTTGCTTGCTCTATTACTAAATATCTTAATTCACTCATTCCAGAGCCTAAACCATATACATTACTAGAAGTATTCAAGTTTTCTTGTGCGATTGTATCCCCTAGACTATTAGTAATCATTAAGCCACAATATCCAAACCAAAATTCATCACTAAAGTTCATATCTATACTGATTTGAAATATATTATTAATCTCATCATAGTTAACGGGATATATATATATAGAGTCACATAAATTTAATTGTGTAGATTCACAGTCTGGTATTCCTAGACCCGGCCCCAACGATGTGCCGGCTATTTCGTTTCCATTTTCATCAACGCACCAGCAATATCCAGTACTTGCCCAGCATTGTAATGGTGAATAAGAACCATCCTCTTGGCATTGAGGTATAAATTCTCCAATTAAACCTGAGGCATTTGCAACTGCATCTAGACACGGTGTTTGACCAAAAATAAAAAAAGGCAGTATACTAAGAAAGAAAAGACTCTTCATTGCTCAAAGATAAGTTTTTATAATATTGAATTAGATATTTATATTGACTTACTTAAATTTATTTGCTTTAATACATCCTAGAACATAACTATTAAATTTTGTAAATTGCAATATGAAAAAAATGGATGCTTCATATTTAGGCAAGAAAATTATTAAACTCAACAAAAAGATTCACCGCGCAGAAGAGCAAGGTGATGAAAATAAAGTATGGTGGCGAAAAATAAAGCTAGGAAAATTAAAAGAAAAACTAAATAATTTAATAAAATCTAAAAATTAGTTTTTCCAGCAATTAGCTTTATCAAACTATCAAATATATAATTTTAGTTTATAAATATTTTCTTCACTCTTTTAGACTATAAATTTCTTCTCACTTTTCTTTTTAAAATTTGTGTTAATTTTTTAGGAGCATCTACAAACCAACGTCCATGCCTATTAATCTTGACAAAAAAGTCTCCTCTTCCATTAGGATTTTCAAATCTTGCAATTAATCTGGTATTTTTAAAATGAAAACCAAAATCATTTCTGATATCTTTTTTCAATCTCCAATTATTATTTTTATAGTTATAAACAAAGTACATTTCTCTTTGATTTATCGAAGGTGCAAAAAAATCGTTTAACAATAGTCCAGCAATAAATCCACCAGCAAAATTTAAATTTTGATTATGTGATGCATGACTGTGGTTGTAGAAATGTTTATTGTGCTTTTGGCTAAAAACTTGTGATGAAAAGACAGTGGATAAAACAATTATTAATAAAATAGCTTTTTTCATAACATAAAATAATTAAAGGTTAATGATATTATTTTAACATCAAATGTTATGCCAAAGGTAAAACCTAGTTATATTAATCTAATTCTATTTATTTTAATTAGAGCAAATAAGTTATTGTATAGATTCCCTATTTACTTAATTCTAAATTAAAATTTTAAATATTTTTTAACGGATCCATCTTCATAAATTTCAAAAATGAAATAAGAGTCGTCGGTATCTTTACCTAGTAGATTAAAGGATTTTTTTACTGGATTTGTTATTAAGGACTCTTCAGTATTAGCAGCTAAATTACAGTCTAAAGACCATATAGCAATTTCATCTTTTTGAAAGCAATCCATTTGCCCACTCCAACTGCAATCAGCTTGATTTAATAAAACAAAATCAACATTCCATACTTGTATGCAATCTAAATCATTATCAGTACAGGTTAGTCCAATTAGTTCTGTATTATTTGATACATCTAATTCATTTAAGTTATTATTGTCGCATTGTAAGTGGCTTAATTCTATACAATTAGAAATATTTAAATTATTTAGGTTATTATTAGAGCAGTTTAATGTATTTAATAGCGCATTATTCGTTAGACTAAGCTCATTTAAATTGTTGTTACTACAATCTAAAAAGGTTAATAGGCTGTTGCCGCTTAGATTCAGTTCTTCTAGATTGTTGCCTTCACAATTTAAATAATCAAGATATATAAAATCTTCGATTCCTGTTAGATCGTTAATCCCCTTGTTATCAATAGCTAGATTAGCTAGGGTACTAATAATAGCTGTAGGAACTGAGTCATCCAATATCGGATTTGGGTCAATATTGAAATTAATTAATGCTTGTTCAAAAGCATCATCGGGGACAAAGGTTTGTTGGCCAAAATTTAGCAGTGGAACAAGTATTAGAAAGAATAGTTTTCGCATAAGATAAATATAGGATTAATTTTTTTTATCAGGGATAAATTTTAACGAAAGAGAATTGACACAGTGGCGAGTGTTTTTGTCTGTATATTTTTCACCATAAAACACATGACCAAGATGTCCATTGCAGTTAGCACAGCAAATTTCAGTTCTTTGCATATTATAGCTATTGTCAACTTTTTTTATAATTGCATTTTCTATTTCATCATCAAAAGAAGGCCATCCACAATTAGAGTTGAATTTAGATGATGATTTATATAGTGGGGCTTCACATGCTCTACATATATAATATCCTTTTTTAAAAAAATTATTGTACTCTCCACTAAAAGGTGCTTCTGTTCCTCTGTCTACAATAATACTTCTTTCTTTATCATTTAGCTTATTAAAATAATCCATGTTAAAACTTTTATTTTGAGCGAATACAGATAAGGGAATAATAAAAAAAAACAAAAAATTTTTCATACTATATCCATTTTATTTCATTGTTAAATATAAATTAATTATTTATGGCAAGGACCATTTTGACATTTCCTCTGTTGTATTTTTGGTTATTTAGCGGGACTTCTTGAAAACCGTAATTATCATAAAGTTGCCTTGCAATTTTTAATGAATTATTTGAAATTAAAAATATTTTATTAGAGTTATTCGTTTTTGCAAATTTAATACATTGATTCAATAATATTTTTGACAATCCATTACCTCGGAACTCTTTTTTAATCGTCATTTTTGCAAGTTCGAATATATTATTTTTATGTGGAATCATTGCAGCTGTACCTATCACAGAGTTGTTTTTTAAAATAAAAAAAATTTCACCACCTAGCTCAATAATTGCCTTTTCAGGCGATAACAAGTCTTTTAAGTCTGCATCTTCTAAGTCCCAAGATTCTAGAATCCAATCTTTATTCAAAAGGTAAAATGCAGAGGCATATTCTTTTTTGTATCCCGATATTTCATATTTCATCAAAATATTTTTTTTAAACTTAATGATTTTTTTCTGATAGAATTTATAGTCTGATTAAATTGTTGATTTGCAATTTCTGGACTTTTAGCGGTTATAATTATTTCATATGATGCAATAAATTCATTGTCGGAAAAAAAGAGTTTTTTTTCTAATTTATTATCTACAACAACAGCTTTATAATTAGTAAAATTTGTTTGCAATCCATTGTGATTATGCGTAAGATATTCTAGGATTATATTCTTTTGTTTTATGGAAATTAGCGAATCGTTATTTTTAGTCTTTTTCGAGTATATATTTTTATTTAGGGCATTTAAAATTAGGTCTAGCCCATCTTTATGCTTTATTTCTTTTATAACATATTTGGTTTGATAGGATTCATCTTCACAGTAATAATATAATTTGCCCTCTTCGTAATATTTAAGCAATTTACATGGGCAGGAGATTAGAAAATGGCTTACCGTTCCAAATGTTTGTAAATTATCTCCTTGGCTTAAAGATAATATTGGGATAATTAAGGTCAAAAATACATGCTTCATAGGTTGTTACTGAAGTGAGTATTTAAATCCTAAAACAAACCATCTTTTAGGCATTATCGCTCCTAAAATATCGGCATATTCTTTATTAAAAATATTTATTAATTCAGCGCTATATGTTAAACGATTTCCTAGGGCATAATTTAAATTGACATTATGAACAAAATATGACTGACTTAAGGTTTGATCGATATTCAAGTCTGACTCATTGCCCCTAATCTTCATTTGACCATTTAAATTAAATTTCCATTTTTTCCAATCGAAAAAAACATTGTAATTAAATCGGTCACCAGAGTTGTTAGCAAGGTATTTTGACAAAGTGTTGGTATTATTTTCAAATAGACTTTGATTTTCTTCAGCTGCAAAAATTTTACAATAACCTAATGATCCGCTAATATTAAGTACTTTGAATTTTTTTAAATTAAACCACAATTCAGACTCCCAGCCCAATGTTTTTAGTTTGCTTATATTTTGAGCAAATAGATAATTTTCATTTTCTAGTAAATCAATATTTGTAGAGATTTGACTGGAATTCATTAGCACCCAGTCAATTAAATTAGAAGCATTTCTATAAAACAAGGTGTTTTTAATAGTGGCATTTTTATATTTTTTAATATCAATACCAATTTCCCAGTTTAGACTTGTTTCTGCTTTTAAATCTGGATTTCCGATATTACGTCCAGCCGAAAGAGTACCGTTATAGTTATTATTATAAAACCTTTCGGTAAAGTCTGCAGACCTTATAGTTCTTCCAAAACTTGTTCGAAGATTATAATTATCATGATTATAATTTACATCAAATTGTGGGCATAACTGTACACGGTAGCTTTTATTATAGTCTAATCTTAATGACGGGTTGATTGTTATTGCTTTAATTTTTTTCATAAAATTTACAAAGCTCCCAATGTAGTAGTCAGAGTGATTCCCTCTATCAATACTAGCAATTTTACGATTTTGAAGATTTACTCCGCTAACCACTCTGTAAGAGTCAGTTTTCTTTGTATAATTGATATTACTATTAGTTAGCTCAGTGTAATTTTGATAATAAGGGAATTCAGGATTAAAAATATACAAATCATCAACATTTTGATAAGAAGTCATTAAACTAAGTTTTCTGGTTTTATCAATTTTATAATTTATCTGGGCTTGTGTCCAACTTTTTCTAATTGTTTCGTTAGAAAGATCATAATTACTACGAGTATAATAATACTGTGAGTTAAAAAAACGTTTGGCATATGCTGATCTAAGTATTACATTTAATTTATTACTAAAAGCATATTTATGAGAAAGTGAAAATGTTTGGTTGTCAAAAAAACTAAATATATCCTTATAAAGTTCTTGTCCATCTGACTTAATTAAGTTAACTCCAAGAGTTGTATAAAACTTCTCATGTAGTTTTTTTGCAATAAATAAATTATCTCCTGTTAAGCCATTTGACCCAACTTTAGACTCTACAATAACCTCATTTTTACTTATTCCTTCTTTAAATAATTTTGTTACGATATTAATTACACCTCCAACAGCATCTGGGCCATAAATTGACGAGCCTCCTCCTCTTATAATTTCTATTTGATGAATTTCAAAAGGATTGATGGGTATATACATACTGAAATGTCCAGTAAGAGGATCATTGACTCTTGCTCCGTCTAAAAGAACAAGGGTTTGGTTGAATGTACTTCCTCTTAGTACTATATCAGACTGAGTACCAAAGCCACCTCTAGATTGTAATTCAATACTAGGAATTAGCTTTAATAATTCGTCAATAGAATTAAAACTATAATTTTCAATATCATTTGAATTTATGATAGTTATGTTTTTACCAGACTCTATATTATTTAAATCAATCATACTGCCATATATATTGACAGTTTTAAGATTGGTGTTGCTTTGGTTTGTTTCTTGTCCCAATATTAAAAAGGGAATAAAAAGAATAAGTAGTAAATTTTTCATAAATCAAATATAATTTTTTAAACTTAGTTACAGTGTCTTTTTTAAGTATATAATTTTCATTTGACTAAGAGTAGAATGTCTTTTTAAGAGAACTCTTATTGAAGCAAAAATTAACTGAATGAGCAATTAAATTAGAAAAGCAAACTATTTATAATTTACTCTATTTAATAATGTATTTTTTTTCTACAGTACCATTATTGTAGATTTCTATTTTGAATTTAGGCTGTATACTTTGTTTCCCTTGAAAGTCAAAAGTATATAGTAGTTTTTTCTTAAAAGACTCTTCGTTGATGATAGTATTTGTTGGTAGACATTCGCAGTTTTCGTCATATATCCCGATAGTTGATGCACTTTCACAGGGTTCACCAGGAAATATGCAGAATAAGTCATTATTTATTACATTAGAATTATAGTTACAAGCATCTCCATTTTCACAACCTATAATGCTGTCATCAAAAAACCAGTCAAATTTATTCGCACAATATACATTTGAACTGTTTCCAGAAGAAGGTGGTGCTAATTCAAGCTCAAAGACAATTTCATTCTGAGGGTTTACTTCTGTTATGACTGCACCTCTGTTAGTGATCGACAAATTACCAAAGTTGACCAATGTATTGCCATTTTCTAATCTTTGAACACTACTTATAGAAGGACTAAATAATGAGTCGGGGTGATAAAAGTCCCATGTTTTGGTGGCGGTCATTGCATTTAAATCTAATTGATATTCAACAGCTCTAGAAATGTTTTGGCCCATAAAATCTGCACTATGATTACCATTATCAAACAGAAGGTATTTGTCGTCTCCTAAACTTTTAATACAATGTTGGTGTGTAAACGGGTAATCATTTACAAATTCAAATTGATTTTGTGATCCTCCCCATCTCCATATAACATCACCGGAAGTACGGTGTATTTTGGTAATTTCATCTAGATTTCTAGAAGAAATCAAAAAGTGACCATCGTAATCAATATCAATTGCATTTGTATGAATAAAAGCAATTTGGTTAGCTGTTAAATTGCTATATATATTATCAGTTACGCTAAAATGATCCCAGCTTTCCCACTGAAATATTACTTCATGATCAGAGTTTAGCTCTTGAATAACAACGCCCTCGACAATTGCATCTGGGTTTCCTCCTGTGACTACCTCATCCATTGGAAATGGTTGAAGATCATAATAAAACAGAACATAATTGCCATTTGGAAGTGCTAAAAAATCATGATTATCGGCTATGTATCCATTTTGCCCATATACGGTATCAACTGTGTTAAATAAAGAATCTACAACATGCCAGCACATATTTTGTCTATCAAAATATGTTATATGATTATTTAAGTTTACTTTCCAATCCCAGCCCATCATTCCAAGGTTTTCAGAGAAGAGAATTTCCCCATCAACATTGATAATCATCACGGGTTTATTACTGCCCTGACCAACAGGCTTTATGAATAAATTCTTAGAGGATGCTTCTTCAGTTGTTGTTAATGTAAAACTAGGTTGTGATAGAGAGACAATAGGTATAAAGCTAAGTAGGAACATTATTTTTTTCATCTTATAAATATACAATTTTACTAAAAATGAAAAAATTTTAAATCTGTTAATAATGATTTTTTAATTTAATTCAGCCTGAATGTAGAAGGTAAACAACTATTAGCTATAATTAGATTTTGCACAAATCCATTTAATGAAACTAGCAAAAAGATTATCAGACAGTGTCTCATTCTTTTTTGTTTGAATCTATACATTTTTTCCAGTTTTTAAAGGACTGACGATATGTTTGATACTCTGAGGTTTGTTTGTATTCTTCGTGGTTCATGCCCTCATTTCTTGCTGGTTTTTTTGGTTTTTTACCGCAATCACCCCAAAGGACTTCTTTTTTATAATCTTCTTCACAACTTTTCCATATCTTCAGTTCACTTCGGTAGATTTTATACTCCGATGTTTGTTTGTACTCTTCGTGATCCATACCATCTTCTCGTAAGGGCTTATTTGGTTTGTTTCCACAGGGACTTTTAGTAATTTCCTTTTTTTTACTAAACACAGGTTCTGTTAGTTGTTTTGGACTCATACATTGTTTCCAGATTTTTAATTTTTCACGGTATAATATATGTACATGAGTTTGTCGAAATTCATCAATACTAGTTCCTTTGGGTCTTTTGGGTTTATCAGGTCGGTCGCCACATTTATTAATCGGCTCTTCATTTTGACTCTCCAATCTTTTTTGTTTTTGATTTTCAAGTCTTTTAGATTCGCGTTCATCTATTCCAAGGGGGCTTGTGCAGTATTTCCACTGCTTAAGATTGTTCTTGTAATTAATAAAGTTTTCAGAATCTTTATAATTTTTTATAGTTTGATTTTCAATTCTTTGAGGCTTAACAGGCCTGTCTCCACATTCAGTATTTTGTCCAATGATAACAGAGGGAAAGATTAGTAAAAATGTAAATTTAATTAGTTTCATAAATTGGAATTAAATAATTGGATTAAACATAAATATAAGTCTTTTGTAAAATAATTATAAGTATAAAATGCGTGTTCTTAATGATTTTATGTACTTTTGGCGTTTTAAATATAGTAACTACATAAAAATATGAAACAAGGAACAGTAAAGTTTTTCAATCAAGTTAAAGGCTTTGGCTTTATTACTGATGCAGACGGGAGCAAAGATTATTTTGTTCACTCAACAGGTTTAACGGAAACAATTAAGGATGGCGACTCAGTCCAATTTGAATTGGAAGATGATCCAAAGGGAATGAGAGCAATTAATGTTAAGCAAGCAGAATAGTATCATAGCTTAATAGTTGCTAAAACCCCACAATTTTTAATAATACAATTAAGATTTTTTGCTTCGGGCAATAAATCTATGTTATATCTATGCTTATTTTTCTAATTTAAGCTTGTATTATTTATTTCACTTTCTGAATATATAATTTGGATAAATGGGATTATTGAAAACACCCCACATTAATTATTTTTTTCGAATTCAAAATCATCATTATTAAGTATAGTGTAAATATAGTTGTTATTTAATGTGTTTAACAGGTCTATAAAAGAGGTTTCTATGTTCATATTTTTTGCAACTAACATTTACTTGTTAATAATAAAGCTGCAAAAAAAGGCATTTCAGGAGTAAAAAAGTTCCCTTATGTATGAATTTATCATATAAATAACTAGATTTGCAACAAATTTAAAATTTAATATGATGAAAAAACATTATCTATTTTTATTAATGATCCTTTGTTTGGGATCTTTTAATGTGTTTGCTCAAGACGTGGTCGATTGTGATCCTCTTGGGTGTACAGATGCTACAGCATGTAACTATGATGCTACTGCAACTGAGGATGACGGTTCTTGTGAATTCGCTCAAGAAGACGTAGACAATCCTGGCTTTATGTTAACATGTGATGGAGCATGTCAAGATGACGATGATAACGGTATTTGTGACTTTAACCAGGTTGGTTGTACAGACGCTGAAGCTTGTAATCAATCGTTTTTTGTATGTATTGGTGATGATGGAATTGCTTCTATCTGTCCTGCAACAATTGACGATGGTTCGTGTACTTACGCAGTATTAGACTTCAATTGTGATGGTACATGTGTTGATGTTGACGAGGACGGTATTTGTGATAAGGTTGATGATCTAATCTGCGCTAATGACTCTGACAACGATGGAGTTTGTGATGATTCTGAAGTCTTTAGTGAGTGTGCTGATCCAACAGCTTGTAACTATGTTGCAGGGTCATCTCAGACTTATGGCTCTGACCCAAATATCACATTGCCTGGCGATATGGAAATGATTGATTCAAATAACGATGGTTTATTTGTATGTGTTTTCCCAGACGAATGGTTTAATTGTGATGGTACTTGTTTAGATGCAGATACAGACGGAGTTTGTGACGAGGTTGATGGTTGTACTGATGTAGATTCATTTAACTGGAATGATGTTGCTGCGACAGAATGTTGTACAGTAGCTGGATGTACAGACGACACTGCTTTTAACTATGATGCTGCGGCATGTTTTAATGATGGTTCTTGTGCTGAAATAGTTGAAGGTTGTATAGATGAAACTGCTTGTAACTTTAATGCTAACGCTAACACAGATGACGGTTCTTGTTCATTTGCTGCAGAATGGTATAATTGTGATGGTACATGTCAAGATGACGATGCTGATGGAACTTGTGATGAGGTTGAGATAGATGGATGTACTGACGAAACAGCATTTAATTATAATTCATTAGCAACTGAGGATGATGGTTCATGTGAAGAAGTTACTATTGGTTGTTATGATGAAAATGCAGGTAACTACTGTGCTGATTGTAATACTGAGTGTGAAAACGGAGATTGTTGTGAAGATGTTGTTTTAGGTTGTACAGATAATGACCCAGACACATTTGGTGGAGTTGCTTGTAACTATGATGCAGCTGCAAATACAAACGATGGTTCTTGTACATATGCAGCAACATGGTTTAATTGTGATGGTACATGTGTTGATTTAGATGAGGATACAATTTGTGATATTGTTGATGAATGTGTAGGTGAATTAAATGATTGTGATGACTGTATGGATTTAGCAGGCACTTATGTTATGGGAACTTGTAATGGTGACTGCGTAGAAGGAGATGATGATGGTGATGGAGTTTGTAATGATTACGAAGTTTTAGGTTGTACTGATGCAAATGCGGTAAACTATAATGAAAATGCAGGTGCTACTGAAGATGATGGTTCTTGTTTTGATCCTTTATGTGATAGCGACTGGGATGCAACAACAGGAAACTATATTGATGGCGACTCTGACAATGATGGAGTTTGTGATGATGATGAGGTTTTAGGTTGTACTGACATTAATGCTTGTAATTTTGATGCTGCAGTTGGAGCAACAGATGATGATGGTTCTTGTGAATTGCCATCTACAGGTTATAATTGTGACGGTAGCTGTGCAGATACTGACGGAGATGCAGTATGCGATTTAGCTGATGAATGTGTTGGTACTTATGATGCATGTGGTGTTTGTAATGGCGAAGGAGCAGAAGAATACTATCAGTGTTTAGATGCTACAACAGGAGAACAAACATGTATTAATGATACTGATGGAGATGGAGTTTGTAATGAACTAGAAATCGCTGGATGTACTGATATATCTGCATGTAATTATGATATGACGGCAACGGAGGATGACGGTTCTTGTGAAGGTGTTGTTGGTTGTGATTTACCATATATGTTAAACTACAACCCTCTTGCTGATGAGGACTGTGAAGGTGATGATTGTGGTACTGCAACTTGTATTGTGAACGACTCATGTATTGAGTTTGTACCTGGTTGTATGGATGATACAGCATGTAATTATGATGAGACAGCAAATACAGATGACGGTTCTTGTGAGTCTGATTCTTGCGCTGGTTGTATGGACGATACAGCATGTAACTATGATGCTGACGCAACTATATCTGCTCAATCTGATTGTTTATTTGAAGCATTTGTCCCTGCTGGGGAGGATTGTGCTTATTGGGAGTTAGATACTGACGGTGATGGTGTTTTAGATTACATGGAAATTCACGGTTGTACAGATGCTACAGCATGTAACTTTGATGTTGATGCAACAGAAGATGATGGCTCTTGTGAAGGTGCTTGTGATAGCTGTGATGAAAATGGGGTATTTACTGACGGTGATATAGATAATGACGGAGTTTGTGATAACGTTGAGATTCAAGGTTGTACAGATGAAATGGCTTGTAACTATAATCCGTTTGCAACTGAATTAGATGGTTCATGTGAAGGCCAAATTGGTTGTAACACTCCTAATGCAGTAAACTATAGTCCAGATGCCGATTGTTTCTCTAACGAATTATATGGTAATGACGAATTATGTCAAGACTATGTATTTGGTTGTATGGATGAAACAGCATGTAATTATGATGAAGCTAACAACTTCGATCCAGCTACTGCTCAAGGTGGAACATCTTGTATTTACGCTGCAGCTAGTTATGATTGCGATGGTAACTGTATAGAAGATTGTGATGGAGATGGAGTTTGTGATGACTTAGAAATGTGGGGATGTACAGATCCACTTGCTTGTAATACATCATATTTTGATGCTGACGGAAATGTATATGTAACTCCTATGTCAGATGACGGTGAAACAATGTATATGATTGCATCTCAAGATGACGGCTCATGTCTTCCGTATGGTTGTGGTCAAGTTTGGAGCTTTAACTATGATGCAGATGCAGTAGCAAATGGTTGTATTGACAACACATTATGTACTGACTGGAATCTAGGTTGTACAGATGCATTTGCATGTAACTATGATATGACTGCTAATTTTGATGATGGTTCATGTGCATACGCTTCAAATGGTGCTGGAATTGAAGATCCGATTTGTCAAGAATGTGTTCAAGATGCTGATGGAAATTACGTTGGTGTAACATATATTGATGAAGATGGTGATGGTATTCCAGACTGTGATTCTATCGTTGTAGGTTGTATGATTGCTGATGCATGTAACTTTAATCCAAATGCAATGTTTGATGATGGTTCATGTATTTCAGAAGGCGACGTTTGTGAGATTGATGGTGCTCCTGGTACAATCATTGATTGCATATGTGTGCCTGACGACGTTTCAATTGAAGAGGTTACTAGCTCTTTTGGATTATTAATTTATCCAAATCCAGCTGATGACTATATTACAATTGAATTAGATTCATATGATTATGAAGATGCAAGAATTACAATTATTAATCAATTAGGACAGATTGTTGTATCACATACTACATCAACGTTCTCAACTACAAATATCAATGTAGGTAATTACCCAACTGGTTTATACCAAGTAAGCGTAGCTACTGAGAAGGATATTGTAAACAAATCATTATTGATTAAGTAATTAGTAACTAATTGCTAGAAATAAAAAGGGGCTCAAGTGAGCCCCTTTTTTTATGGTAGAAAATATAGTCTATCTACTTAAGTGCTTGTGATAAATCATCAATTAGATCATTATAGTTTTCAATTCCTACACTTAATCTAATTAAGCCTTCACTAATTCCTATTTCTTTTTTTTCATCATCTGGTACATCAGTGTGTGTCATTGAATAAGGGTGTTGAGCAAGACTTTCATTACTTCCTAAACTAACCGCCAACTTAATTAGTTTAAGTGAATTTAAAAGCTTAAATGCGCTAGCTTCACTTTCTTCTATTGTAAAACCAATCATAGCACCACCTGTGAGGCATTGAGACTTATATATATCTACTTGCTTTTGCCCCATGTTTGGTAGTCCTGGATAAAACACATTTTTTACTTTTGGGTGTTTAATTAAAAAATCAACTAGTTTCCTTGCGTTTTTTTCTTGTTGATTCATTCTAATATGTAGTGTTTCTAGACTTCTTGTTAATAGCCATGCCGTATATGGAGCTATCATGCTACCAAGAAATGTACGTAGAGTTTTAATTGGTAATATACTTTCATGACTGCCCATAACTGCACCTGCAATAACATCACTATGACCATTTAAGAATTTTGTAGCTGAATAACATACTAGATCTGCTCCAAAATCTAATGGCTTTTGCCAAATTGGTCCCAAATATGTATTATCAACAACCGCAATAATATTATGGCCATACTTCTTCTCTATTCTTTCTTTGAAGAACTTAATAATATTTAAGTCAAAAAGTGCGTTAGTGGGATTTGCCGGGGTTTCAATATAAATCATCTTTAATTTAGAAGTCAGATTTTGATTTTCTAAATCGTTCCATAATTCTTCAATATTAGTGTCATTATTAAAGCCTTTTGATTCAACTCCAATATCAGCTAAAAAATTATTAATAAAATGGTGAGTACCTCCGTATGTAGGTTTACTATAGAGAATTAAGTCCCCAGGTTTTAGGTAAGCTAGCATTGTTGTTGATATAGCACTCATCCCACTTTCGAATGCTGCAGCTTCTTGAGAGTCTTCTAGTATTGCTAGACGCTCTTCAAGAATTTGCATGTTTGGGTTATTTATTCTAGAGTAAATAAGCCCTATTTGCTCATGTTTTTTCAAACTATCTTTACCATATGCTACTTCAAAAAAACGCTTTCCTTCTTCAGCTGTTTTAAAAACAAATGTTGATGTTTGAAAAATAGGTGGTTTTACTGATCCCTCGCTCCAGTCGGGATTATATCCGAAGGACATCATATGTGATTCTGCTTTCATAATTTTTAATGGCTATGTCCATGACCATGGTCATGGTGATGATCATGACTATGTCCGTGGTGATGATTACTATTTTCTCTTTTGTGTTTTATTCCGTTTAAGTTATTAAAAGCATTCTCATGTGCACTGAATGTAATTTCATTATTTATCAATTGAATTATTAGGTCACCATTTTTTGAGTATGCTTCTTCTAAAAGTTGTTTTTCATTTTGAATCTTACGATAACTTAACTGCCCATTTTTATAATACTCTTCTATAAGACTATCATTTATATATTTTTGAAATTTTAATTGTCCATTTTTGTGATATGTTTTTATTATTTCAAGTTCATCCTTATTAAAGATGTGTTCAGATTTCACCTGTCCATTTTTGTATGTCTCTTTTACTAATTGATTTTGAGAGAATATAATCAATGGCATTATTACAGATAGTAAGAAAAGTTTAGATTTCATTTAGTGAATATAATAATTTTTAAACACCCAGTAAGCCCTAAATATTATAATTATATTGCTTATGATTGTTTTAATTTGTTGATTTGATTTTCAATTTGTTCATCTTCAATCCTTGAAAACAATAGTTTTGGAGAATTTAATTGATGTCCTGCGGGGATTTGATTTATATCACTAGCGCATGACCATTTAGAGCTCTTTATGTTTAGCATATTTTTCAACTTTTGTGCTGTAAAAGGCATAAATGGTTCACAAAGAATAGATAATGATGCGGTAATATGGATACTAATATTTAAAATTGTTTCTGTTCTTGCTTTTTTGTCTGATTGTTTAAATAATTTCCATGGTTCAGTATCAGCTAAATATTTATTCCCTGATCTTGCTAAATCCATTAAAGTTTGTAATGCAAATCTAAATTTATAGTTATCAATTGAGTCTCCAATTACATTGGGTGTAGATTTAATTTTTAAAATTATATCTTCATCAATTTGTTCCAAATTATTTTTTCCTGGCACTTTACCATCCCAGTATTTATGACATAATACAAATACGCGATTGATAAAATTTCCTAGTATAGCGACTAATTCATTATTATTTCTTGCCTGAAAGTCTAGCCAGGTAAAGTCATTATCTTTATTTTCAGGTGCATTAATACATAAAACGTATCTTAGTACATCTTGTTGATTAGGAAAGTCTTTTAGATATTTATGTAACCAAACTGCCCAATTTTTGGATGTTGATATTTTACGACCCTCTAAATTAAGGAACTCATTAGCAGGCACGTTGTCAGGAAGAATAAAATCTCCATAGGACTTTAGCATGGCAGGAAAAATAATACAGTGAAATACAATATTATCTTTGCCAATAAAGTGAACTAGTTTAGTATTAGAATCTTTCCAATATGACTCCCAGTTCTTATTGTTTTTCTTAGCCCAGATTTTAGTGGCTGAAATATATCCGATGGGTGCATCAAACCAGACATATAATACTTTGCCTTTTTGATCTTCTATAGGTAACTTAACGCCCCAGTCCAAATCTCTAGTGACTGCTCGAGCTTTCAGGCCAGAATCAATCCAAGATTTACATTGTCCTACAACATTACTTTTCCACCTAATTCCATTTTCTTTAATAATCCAATCTTTTAGCCAATCCTCATGCCGATCTAAAGGTAAGTACCAATGAGACGTTTCTTTTTTAGTTAATTTACCACCACTAAGAGCAGATTGAGGATTTTTAAGTTCGGAAGGCTCTAGACTAGCACCACATTTTTCACATTGGTCCCCATATGCATCTTCATATCCACAAATTGGGCATGTTCCCTTAATATATCTATCTGCTAAAAAAGTTTTTTCTTTTTCATCATAGTATTCTTCGGTAGTTTTTTCTATGAATTTATTATCATCTAGTAGTTTTTTGAAAAACTCCTTTGCTACTTCGTGATGTTCTTGATTAGATGTTCGACTATATATATCTAATGAAATCCCAAATTCTAAGAATGAATTTTGAATCATTGTATGATACTTATCTATTACATCTTGTGGTTCTATACCGTTTTTTTTTGCTTTAATAGTTATTGGAACACCATGTTCATCAGAACCACACACATATAATACATCATCCCCAATATTTCTTTTATATCTTGCAAAGATGTCACCCGGGATATATACTCCTGCCAGGTGTCCAATATGAATAGGTCCATTAGCATAAGGCAATGCTGCTGTAACAGTAAATTTAGATGAGTCGCTCATAGTTTTGTATATTGTGTAAAAGTATAGTAAAGGATTTACAATGACAATAAATAATATAAATTCTATTGCGCCGCCAAATTTAAAAAAGGGGGATTGTATTGAAATTGTTGCTTGTGCAAAATTTATTTCTGTTAAGGACGTGGCTGATGCAATATCTATTATAGAAGACAATGGTTTTGTTGCTAAAGTAAACCCTCAAAATTTTAATAAACATAATGTGTTTGCAGGGACTATAGATCAGCGCATAGAAATATTACAATATGCATTGGATGATGATGAAACAAAAGCTATTTTTTTTGCACGCGGAGGTTATGGTACTATTCAAATTATAGATGGTTTAGATTTTGACTATTTTAGTAAAAACCCAAAATGGCTTGTCGGATTTAGTGATATAACAATTATTTTGAGCCATGTAAAGTCCTACTACAATATTCAAGCTATTCACGGTCCTATGCCATTTAACTTTAGCGCAACGGATACTGATTCAGTAATTAACCTTTTTAGTTTACTGCAAGGAAATTATAAAGCTTTAGAATGTCCTCTGTTTAAATTAAATAAATTAGGATCATGCAAAGGGAAGTTGTTCGGCGGCAATTTATCTATATTATATAGTTTAATAGGAACAAAAGATATAGATGGAATAAAAAATTCTATTCTTTTTTTAGAAGATGTTGATGAGTATCTATATCATTTAGAAAGGATGATTTATACAATGGATCGATCAGGTATTTTAAAGAGTTTAAAGGGTTTAGTAATTGGTCAGATGACCGCAATTTTAGACAACAAAGATTCATTTGGAAAGACGTCTTACCAATTAATATATGACATAGTTAAAAAATATGATTATCCGGTATGTTTTAATTTCCCTATAGGTCATAGTTCTCAAAACCAACCAGTTATTACAGGAAAAGAAGTTGAACTGAATGTAACTACAGCATCCTCTTCAATAACTTATTTGTCATGAAAAAAGAAAATCCTAGTATAAGGTTAAATCGATTCATAGCTATGTGCGGCATATGCTCACGTAGAAAAGCGGATCTCTTGATCGAAAATGGTAGAGTTAAAATAAATGGTAATACTATTTCTGCTTTAGGTACGAAGGTAAGTGACAAAGATGTTGTCGAGGTAGATGGTAAAAAAATTTCAATCGAGAAAAAACGATATATTTTACTAAATAAACCCAAGGGATATATTACAACCATGAGTGATGAAAGAGGACGAAAAACAGTCTTGTCTTTAATTCAAGACACTTACAAAGAGAGACTGGTGCCAGTTGGTAGGTTAGATCGAAATACTACAGGCTTGTTGTTATTTACAAACGACGGCTTATTGGCTAAAAAATTAATGCATCCTAAATACCAAATAAAAAAAATCTATAATGTTGAACTAAATCGAGATTTATGTAAACAAGATTTTGATGCCATTATCAATAATCTTACTTTAAGTGATGGAGTAGTTATAGTGGACGGTTTAGAGTATTGTGGTTCCAATAATAAGTTAAGGATAGAAATCCATATAGGAAGGAATAGAATAATTAGAAGAATTTTTGAACATCTTGGATATAATGTTGAAAAACTGGATAGAGTTGAATATGCATGTCTTTCAAAGAAAAATCTTTTACTTGGCAAATGGAGAGTTTTAACAAATTTTGAATTGAAAGAATTAAGCCGAATAAGTTAGTTGCTTTTATTAATTTAGTTACATGGAATTAAAATCAAGTGGACATACGTCAAAATTATTGGTTTTATTAGCTTTTTGTATTGTTGCTACAACTCTTTGGTATACTAATAATCTTGCAAATAAATTAAAAATAGAAGAACAGAAAAAAGTTGCTCTATGGGCCAAAGCAACAAAAGAGCTTTCGGATATGAACAACTCAAATTACGATGTTGGTTTTGTTTTTGAAGTTGTTAATAATAATACTACAGTCCCTGTAATTCAAGTCAATGAACTAGGAGATATAATTGCTCATAGAAATATTAACAAGCCCCACACAGAAGATGAGTTGCAAAAGCAGGTCAAGCTAATGAAGAGAAAATATCTTCCAATTGAAATAGAATTAATAAATGGGACTAAAGAATACATCTATTATAAGGATTCAAGATTGCTACAGAATTTAAAAAATTTTCCTTTTTTTATTTTGTCGATTATAGCAGCTTTTATCATTATTGCATATTTTGCTTTTAGTAATGCCAGGATTGCAGAACAGAATAAGGTTTGGACAGGCATGGCTAAAGAATCAGCACACCAAATAGGGACACCCCTTTCATCTTTATTGGGCTGGTTAGAGTATTTAAAAGAAAATAAAATAGAACAATCAGTAACATCTGAAATAGAAAAAGATTTGTCAAGGTTATCAGTAATTGCATCTAGATTTTCTAAGATTGGTTCTCTACCAAAATTAAATAAGATTAACTTAATTCCAGTTTTAGATAGTTCTATTAATTATATGCAAAAACGAGCATCTTCAAAAATATCTATAAGATTGATTTCAAATTCTCCACAAGTTAATGCTAAAATAAATCTTGATTTATTTGAATGGGTTATAGAAAATATTATTAAAAATTCTATGGACGCAATTAATGAAACTGGAAAAATTGTGGTTAAAATAATAGAAAATAAGAAAACAATTTTTATTGATATCATTGATAATGGTAGAGGCGTTAAGAAAACTCTTTCCAAGCAGATCTTTGAGCCAGGATTCACATCAAAAAAAAGAGGATGGGGATTAGGTCTATCTTTAGTAAAGCGAATTATTAAAGATTATCATAAGGGAGATGTAAGTTTATTAAAATCTACTCCAAATCAAGAGACTATTATTAGAATAGTTTTAAATAAGTAGCTATGGCAGGAATATATATTCATATTCCATTTTGTTCACAGGCGTGCCACTATTGTGACTTTCATTTTTCCACATCACTAAAAAATTTGCGTACTGTTATAAGTTGTATAAAAAAAGAGCTAACTATTCAAAAAAATTATTTAGAGGGTCAAACTATTAATACAGTTTATTTTGGAGGCGGTACACCATCCATTATTCCTGTTGATTATATTGTTGATATTCTTAAATTAATTAAAAGCAATTATAATATTGATAAGGAATTTGAATGTACTATTGAGGTCAACCCTGAGGATGTTTCATTAAACAAATTACGTGAGTGGCAAACTTGTGGTGTCAATAGACTGAGTATTGGTATTCAGTCTTTCTTTGATGAGGATCTAAAATTCATGAATCGTGCCCACAATAGTAAACAGGCACTTGATGCATTGGACCTTATAAGAGAATCAAACATAAAAAATGTTAATGCGGATTTAATCTACGGATATCCACAATTAAGCATCGAAGGATGGACGCGTAATTTGCAAACATTAATAGAATATAAAATTCAACACATTTCATGTTATTGCTTGACAGTCGAAAAAAAAACAGCTTTATTTAATTTTATTAAGAATAATAAATGTAAGCCACTAGATCCTGACCAAGGAGTTAAGCATTTTTTAAAAGCTCGTGAGATTTTAATTGATTCAGGATATATTCATTATGAGTTTTCAAATTTTGCTTTTAAAAATTATCAATCTCAACATAATAAAAATTATTGGAATAAAACCTATTATTTAGGCATTGGTCCTTCAGCCCACTCATATAATGGTAAATCCAGGCAGTGGAATGTAAAAAATAATTCGATTTATTGTGAAAAAATAAAAACAAATCAAGTATTTTATGAAAAGGAAATTTTAACTAAAAAAAACATCATGAATGAGCATATTCTTACAAGTGTAAGAACATTTAGTGGATTAGACTTACAGTTTTTTTCAGATAATATGACTTATGAGGAATATAAACAATTTATTAATGAATCATCGAAGTTGGAAAGAGCAGGTTTTTTTACAAGAAAAGAAAATATATTACATCTTACTAAAAAAGGAATATTATTTGCGGATAGTATTTCATCTCAATTATTTTTAATTTAACAAATTAAATATGAAAACGACTATTTATCATAATAATATAGAGTATTTAGCGGATTTAGATAATCCTTTAGATCTCTCTATACCTATGCATTCAAATAGTGTATTAGCATGGCACGTTCCAAACTTAAAAATATCACCTGTTTCTACGGTTGATTGGGTTGCTGATGTAAATGAAGGAGCTCCAGTTAATTTTAATAATATACATTTCAACCCTCATGCACATGGTACTCATACGGAATCTATAGGCCATATTTCGTCCAGAAAAGAGTCATTAAATGACAATTTAACAAAATTCTTTTTTGTCTCAAAGCTTATATCAATGAAGCCAGTAAATATAAATTCGGATTTTGTAATAAACAAAGAGAGCATTCAAAAGTTGGTGAGTAAGGACGAAAATATAGATACTTTAATAATTAGAACATTACCAAATAGTGATCTTAAGAAATCTAAAAATTATTCAAATACCAACCCTCCATACTTTTTAAAATCAGCTATAGAATACATTGTAGATATAGGAATAAAACATTTATTAGTAGATTTACCCTCTATTGATAAGGAAAAAGATGGAGGAGCTTTAGAGGGGCATAAAGCTTTTTGGAGATATCCTAAACAACCAAGAATTGATTGCACAATTACAGAGCTAATATATGTTTCTGAATTAATAAAAGATGGCTTATTTCTATTGAATCTTCAATTTGTGCCTTTTGAAAATGATGCATCCCCAAGTAGACCAATAATTTTTAATCTTAAAAAAGTTGAATAAATTGAATTGGACAAAGACTAGCTATTGTAATAGCATTACAAATTACTCACGCTTAAAAACCCATGAGGTTTTAGTGGGTGAGGTTGGAATTGGGGGCAGTAATCCAATTAGGATACAGTCAATGACAACAACAGATACAATGGATACGGAGGCATCTGTAAATCAGGTAATTAGTTTAATTAAAGCGGGTGCTGAACTCATTAGATTAACAGCTCCGAGTATTAAAGATGCTAGAAATTTATATAATATTAAAAACTCATTAATTAAAAAGGGTTATNGCCATCCATTGATTGCTGATATACACTTTACTCCAAATGCTGCTATTGAAGCTGCAAAAATTGTAGAAAAAGTGAGAATTAATCCAGGCAATTTTTCAGATAAAAAAAGATTTAAAACGCATAATTATTCTCATACCCAGTATCANGATGAGTTAAAAAGGATAGAAGAAAAAATAGTGCCACTTATAGAAGTTTGTAAAACTCATTGTACAGCTATGCGAATAGGTACTAATCACGGGTCTTTATCGGATAGAATCATGTCGCAATATGGCGATACACCATTAGGTATGGTTGAGTCTGCTCTAGAGTTTGTTCGTATTTGTGAAAAATACAATTATAATCAAATAATTCTTTCCATGAAGGCAAGTAATCCGATTATTATGATTCAGGCATACCGACTACTTGTTAATAAAATGAGAAAAGAAAATATGTTTTATCCTTTGCACTTAGGAGTTACAGAGGCTGGAGAAGGTGATGATGGTAGAATAAAGTCTGCAATAGGAATAGGATCACTTTTAATGGATGGCATTGGTGATACTATTAGAGTTTCATTAACAGAAGCACCCGAAAATGAAATTCCTACAGCAAAACTAATAACACAGTATATTGATAATAAAAAAGATCACATAAATTTTAAAGAGGTTAAGCAAAACCCTATTAATCCTTTTGCTTATGCAAAACGAAATTCATTTTCAATTTTTAATATTGGAGGCAATAATAGTCCAATTGTAATTTCTGATTTTTCAAGTCCAAAAAAGATAGATGTAGATAATTTAATTTCGGTTGGATATAGATACTCTGCAATACTAGATAAGTGGACAATTAGCGATGCGGCTTGTGACTATTTATTTTTAGGTGATAATGATATAGGTTTTGAGATCCCTGGTACTTTGAGGTTGCTTTACAATTATAAAACATGGCAAAGCCATAAAAAGGGCTACCCAGTTTTATCAGCTTATGAATATTTGAATGCTTCTAAACTATCTAATTTTCTAAACATTATATGCGTTTGTTTACATGATCTAAATACAGACTTAATATCTAAATTAAAGATAGATTCAACAGCTGTTTTATTAATTGAGGCTAATCAGAGTAATGTTATTTTTGAACAAAGAAAGATGTTTGTTANGTTAATGAATAATAGTATTTTAAATCCAATAATTATTAGTCGCTCATATAATAATTTATCTAAAAATATATTGCAAATAGAATCATCTATTGATATTGGCAGTCTTTTATTAGATGGATTGGGTGATGGAGTTTTTATTGTAGCCAAAAACAACTGTAGTAAACGTGAAGTCAATCAACTCGGATTTGATATTTTACAAGCAACTCGTACTAGAATTTCAAAAACTGAATATATATCTTGTCCCTCTTGTGGGAGAACTTTATTTGATTTGGAGCAAACCACTGCAAAAATTAGAGCGGCTACCGGCCATCTCAAAGGATTAAAGATTGGTGTAATGGGCTGCATTGTCAATGGACCTGGAGAAATGGCTGATGCAGATTATGGCTATGTAGGGACCGGTCCAGGCAAGATTAGTTTATATAAACAAAAAGAGGTGGTAAAAAAAAATATTCCTACAGATGATGCCATAAACGAATTAATATCCCTCATTAAAGAACATGGAGATTGGATTGATTAGTTTTGAATGCCGACTTTAAGGATATGGCATTAATTGAATCTANATCAAAGTATTCATTTGGATAATTAATAGTTTTAAGTTTTCCAATCCAATTATTTTTAACAGTCTCAAATTCTTCTTTTTTAGACTGATTCACTGGTTTAGAATCAGGAAGTTTTGTTTTAAATGGATCTACTTGCTTTCCATTCTTCCAAAATCGGTAACAAACGTGAGGACCCGTGGCTTGGCCAGATCGCCCTACATAGCCTATTATATCCACTCCTTGGGAAACGCGCTTGCCTTTTTTGATATTATTTTTAGACCATATTTTTTTACTTGACTTATCCATATGTAAATACTGGGTTGTATATGTTGAATTGTGACGTATTTTTACATAGTAGCCATTATATCGATTATATGATACTTCAATCACTTCACCATCTGCCGTACTGTATATTGGAGTTCCAATGGGTGCGGCGAAATCTGTTCCAAAGTGACCTTTCCACCTTCCTGTTACGGGATGCTTTCTTTTCGTTGTGAATCTAGACGAGATACGGGTAAATGATACGGGGGCTTTAAGAAAAAACTTTCTTAAGTTATTACCAGACTCATCAAAATAGTCATCAAATTCCCCTAGTTCATTAAATGCAAATGCATAGTATTCTTTATTGTTTGTATGAAAAACAGCAGCATGAACTTTGCCTACTCCAATAAATTCCCCATCGACGTATTTCGCATCATAAATGACTTTGAATTTGTCACCTGGGTTTATTCTAAAAAAATCTATCGTCCATGGATATATTTCGTCAGCAAAGATGTTTACAAGTTTTGCTGACAAATTGCTTTCTTCCATTGCATACCATAATGATGAGTTAATTATACCAGATCCCGTTTTTTCTTTAATTGTAAGCTCTTTGTGATCGATATATACATTTGTAGTATCTAGTAAGTTAGCAACTAAAAAATCAACTTTATTTATCTCATATATAAAATGTTTCGGGATGGTAAAAGCAGTGTCAGCAAATATAATTGTGTATTTAGCTCCTGCTTTAACATTTCTGAGATCAAAAACACCTTTAGATAATTTAGCAATCTTATCAATTTGAACAAAGTCAACATTATTTCTATTTAGTATTTCTCCTACATTCTCATTCTTTTGTACAGTTTTATTTATAATAAATAAATTTGTAGTGTCAATATTGTAATATANGTTTTTCTCTATCTCAAGCGTAGCATTATATACTTTAGGATCTTTTTTTTTGACACTCGTTTTACAAGCGGTAATAATTAAGATTAGTATGCAAAGATAACTTAGTCTCATTTATTTAATACTTGATTCTATCCACGATTTCCCCCACTCTTCTTTTTCTTTATCTGACCAAAGGATTGGGAAGAAAATGATCTTTTGAAATTTAGGTGGTAAATATGACTGCCAATTAGTGCCTCCTGTTGCGTCTATAAATTTATTTTTATTTTTAAGATGCTTGATNGCAGATTTATAATGTGCTAATTTCCAATTAACATTAACATTGACGTCGAACTCTCTTAGTAAACTAATTAACTTTTTATTTTCCTTGTCTTTTTTTGAAAGCTCGTTGTATTTGGCTAAAATATTTCTTGAACTCATCTTATTACATAGTTTCAATAGTCTTTCATTATATTGTCTTTCAAATTGTTTTAGGGTATATGTTTTTTTGCCAGTTGATAATTCATTAGCCCCACTTTTCCAGTATAAATTATCATATTCCTCATTAAGTGTTTTTTTAACGTTAGACTTGTTTGAAAGATTTTGAAGATATGTAGATCTTATTTCGAGCATTCTAAATTGAACACTTTGGAAGCCGCTACTTGGTAGTAAAGCCATTCGAAACTTTAAGAACTGTTCTTTCTCCATTCCTTCAATCATAATATCAAATGATTCTATCATCTTATTTAGATATCGGTTCAGTCTTTTCATTTTCTCTATAAATAAATCTAATTTCAGACTTTTCTTCCAGCCTAGATCCTCACCTGTGTCTAGCACATTTCTACCATTTTTATTTATATGTTCGATCTCATTAAGACATAATTTTAAATATAGTTCAGTTATTTGATGGTATATTATAAATATTTGCTCATCAGGAAAGTCAGTTTTAGGTTTTTGCAAGGACAACAGGGTGTCTAATTTAATATAGTTCCAGTATCCAACATAATCGGAATATAGTAGTCCATCAAGATATGAATACAGGTCCTGTCCAGTTGCTGAGTATTTGTCAGCTAGAAGCTTTATCTTTTCAAGTAGTTTTTTATCTTCCATTATTGTAGTAATACATTAAAAAGATAGTATAAATAATAAATTAAACCTAGAAATAAAACAAAGTGTTTTGATAAGAATCAAGACTAACATAAATAGACCCCACAAGTACTGGTAATTCTATTTTTAGTGGAATGCGCATATTATCAGAGCTTACCCAGATAAACGCTCCAGATTCACTTTTAAATACTCTACCTTTTTCCAGTAGAGGGGACAATTTCAAAGCTTTAATTTTTCCAAATTTTGTTTTGATTATTTCCTCTTTNATGATTTTTAAATGAGATTTATAGTATCGGTCTTGGTAATGGTAATCAAAAAATATTGTATCTCCAATTTGACTTTTTAAATTTTCTGTTTTGCGAAGTCTGTATCCTAAGCCAAGTAAATCATTGTTTTGTGTTGTTAATAATGAATCAGCTTTAAGCCTTAGTTGTGTTTTTTGATAGTATTTTCCTTCTTTTATATCCATAGAATACCACATTGTGTTTAGGTTAGCAGTGTCAATTATAGAACTATAGTGGTGTTCGACTTTCATAAAAAGGCTGAATAGTTTAGTGGTTTTCCCAAATGCATTTAAAAAATACGCAGCTTTATTATTATAAATTGTGTCTATGACACTTAGGTGTGCGTTTGCAGCAGTTAGTGCTCCGGTTTTTTTATTTTTTCGCCCGTATGTGATTTTGTAGTTTAATTTTTCTCCGCTTAGAAATGCAGCTTTCTTTGAATTAATTTTAATTTTTTCGTCTAAAAGGGGGTAAAACTTATTAAAAGCAGTGTTTTTTTGGCTAAAAAATAAAAAAAACACGATAAAAATAAATAAAAACAAAGTTTTTTTTAAATTTTTTTTCNTCATTTTTAATTCATTTTCGCTCATTTTTAATTCATTTTCGCTCATTTTTAATTCATTTTCGCTCATTTTTTAAAAAAAACACATGTTTTTAGTCAAAAACTATGTTAATTATTTTTTTTGGAACAATAATAATTCGATTTATTGATTTAGATTTTACGTAGTTTTCAGTTTTGGGATATTTTAATATATAATTTTGAATTTCTTCTTTTGACAAATTACTATCCAGCTCTATATTAAAGCGAACTTTACCATTAAATGAAACCGCATAATTACTAGTGTTTTCCAGCAAATACTTTTCGTCGTGGACCGGCCATTTAGCGTCATTAATTAAGTTTTTATTGCCAAGTATTTGCCATATTTCCGCTGAAATAAATGGTGCATATGGTGAAAGTAAAATAACAAATAATTCAATAATTTCTTTTTTATAACAACCAATCTTTGTAAGGTCATTTAAACAAATCATTAAATGGCTTACTACAGTATTAAACGAGTACCTTTTTAAATCATTTGTTATCTTTTTAATGCATATGTGGATAATTTTATATTCTTCGTGACTGGGGCTTGAGTTTGACAAATTCGGATTATTTACTAACCGCCATAATTTTTTTATAAAATTGTGGACACCATTAATCCCTTTGATATCCCATGGTTTAAATTGCTCTATTGGACCTAAAAACATTTCATACATTCTTAACGTGTCAGCTCCAAATTGATTAATTAAATCATCAGGGTTTTGTGTGTTATATTTGGATTTGGACATTTTTTCAATTTCATAACTACACACATAATTATTGTCTTGATTAAGAATAAATTTGGTGTTTTTATATTCAGATCGCCAATTTTTAAATTTTTCAATATTCAAAATGTCATTTTCAACAAGTTCAATATCTACATGAATTTTACTAGTTTCGTATTGGTCTTTTTTTTCAACAGTAACAAATGTATTTGTTTCTTTTATTCGATAAACAAAACTGGATCTACCTAGAATCATGCCTTGGTTTATTAGTTTTTTAAAAGGCTCGTCAAAATCAATATAGTTTTTATCAAATAAAAACTTTGTCCAAAATCGCGAATATAATAAATGGCCAACCGAATGTTCAGCACCCCCTACATATAAATCTACCTGTTTCCAGTAATCAGCTTTTGCTTTATTAACAAATTCGGAGTCATTATTAGGGTCCATAAATCTCAGGAAATACCATGATGATCCTGCCCATCCAGGCATAGTACTAAATTCCATTTTATCACCCTTAAATATATTCCAATCTTCTTTTTTTGCCCTTGCTAAAGGAGGATTTCCATTTTCGTCAGGCAGGTATTTATTTACAGGTGGCAGTTTGACACACGTATTCTCGTTAATTAAATAAGGTGTATCATGTTTATANTATATAGGAAATGGTTCCCCCCAATATCTTTGACGACTAAAAATAGCGTCTCTAATTCTATAATTTGTTTTTCGTACACCAATTTTTTGTTTATCAATTTCTTGAATTGCTACTTTTATTGCTTCTTGAACCTTTAAGTCGTTTAAAAAACTTGAATTGGTAATAGTAGCTGATTTATCTGTACAAGCTTTTTCACTAATGTTTTTTTTGTCGAAAATATTAGGGATTTCTAAATTGAAATGTTTGGCAAAATTCCAATCTCTTTGGTCACCGCAGGGAACAGCCATAATTGCACCAGTACCATAAGAAGCTAGGACATATTCGGCAATCCAAATAGGCAATTTCTTTTTTGTGAATGGGTGAATTGCATACGAACCAGAAAATACTCCCGTTATATTTTTAATATTTGATTGTCTTTCTTTTTCGGTTTTTAATTTGATTTGATTACAATATTTTTCGACAAATGGAGCTGTTTGGGAAGTCATAATTTTTTTTACTAAATCATGCTCTGGTGCTAAAACTATAAATGATACACCATAGATTGTGTCAGGTCTGGTTGTAAAAACTTCAATGGAACTTTCATGATTATGTGTTTTAAAATAAATAGATGCACCTTCAGACTTGCCTATCCAATTTTTTTGAACTTCTTTAATGGAGTCGGACCAATCAATTGATTTTAGTCCTGATATTAATCTTTCTGCATATGCAGTGATTCTTAAGGACCATTGTTTCATTTTTTTTTGTTCAACAGGGAAGTTCCCCCTCTCGGAATAACCATCTTTTATTTCATCATTAGCTAAAACAGTACCTAAGCTCTCACACCAATTCACCCATGTTTCTGATAAATATGCTAAACGATATTTTAAGAGAATTTCTTGTTGTTTTTTTTCATCCCAGCTGCTCCATTGTTCAGCACTAAAAAGAGGTGTATCCTCATTGCATGAAGATTGGACTTTTTTATTTCCACTTTTTTCAAACTCATCAATTAGCTCTGAAATATCACGAGCCTTATCATTTATATTGCAATAGTAGGAGTCAAATAGTTGTTTGAAAATCCATTGTGTCCATTTATAATAGTTGGGATTAGAGGTTTGAATTTCTCTTTCCCAATCAAAAGAGAAGCCAATTTTATCAAGTTGCTCTCTATATTTACTTGTATTTTTTTTTGTTGTGATTTCTGGGTGTTGTCCGGTTTCAATGGCATATTGTTCTGCTGGTAGTCCAAAGGAATCATAACCCATTGGATGTAAAACATTATATCCATTTAATCTTTTAAATCTTGCATATATATCAGATGCAATATAACCTAGTGGATGACCGACATGAAGACCAGCTCCGGATGGATATGGGAACATGTCTAAGACGTAAAATTTTTTTTTATTTGGATCTTCTGTAACTCGATAGATATTTTTTGCCTTCCACTCTTTCGACCATTTTTTTTCTATTTCTTCAAAGTTATAATCCATAAGATATTATTATAATATGATAAATGTAAATATTAATAAATAATTTATTACATTGATTTATGAAAAATCTTCAACTAGTTAAAATTATATTTTATGAGTTTGAAAACAGAGAACTTTTTTAAAATTAGGGTTATAAATTCTCGAATATCAATTTTTTTAGCCACTACATTTTCTGTTTTGATTATGGGAGTATTAGGTTTAGTTGCTATAAATTACAATACGCTTGAGACTAATTTGAAAGAAAATGTGAGTTTTAATTTAATTATTGAGGAGTCAATTGAGGAGATACAAATTCAGCAATTAATTAAGTCCTTAATTTTAATGCCTAATGTAAAATCAGTTGATTTTATTTCAAGAGAAGAGTCAGCTAATCTTTTAGCTAATAATTTAGGTCAAGATTTTTTAAAGGTTTTAGGTGGTAATCCACTATCTAATATTATTGAGGTGAGATTTTTTTCTGACTTTTTAATCCGGACTACTTCTCAGAGTCAAATAAATGAATTCATGTATTATTCAGAAGTTAAAGAGGTAATATATGATGAAAATCTCATTGCTTTATTGGAGAAAAATTTCACTAGATTAGGAGTTCTATTATTATTCATGGCTATATTATTTTTTATAATTGCTTTTGCTTTAATTAATAGTAATATTAGATTAACAATATATTCAAAAAGATTTAATATTAAGACCATGCAACTAGTAGGGGCTACTAAAAAGTTTATACAGAAACCATTTTTAATATCAAATTTAAAATCTACTATTTTAGCATGTTTGGTAGGAAATCTAATTTTAATGGTTTTTTTATCACTTGCCATTGATAAATTCCCAGAACTAAAAAACATGTTTTCTATTTATCAATTAATTTATTTAACTTTTGCTATTTGTGGAATTAATTTGTTGATTTCGTTTTTTAGTACATGGATTTTTGTAAGAAAGTACTTAAATTTAAATACAGAAGATTTATATAAATAGTATGTCAAATAAAAACACTTTTCTTTTTAATAAATCTAATTATTTATTGTTAATAATTAGTATAGTGATAATTATCATCGGCTTTCTATTAATGAAAGGTGGCGGCGGGACTACCGATTTTGAATTTAATGAAGAGATATTCTCTACTAAAAGAATTATAATAGCTCCCATAATAGTTATTGTTGGATATATTGGCTTGGGCTTTGCAATATTTTATAATGATTGATGAATTAAAATACTTTATATTGGGATTGATTCAAGGTTTAACTGAGTTTTTCCCTATAAGTAGTAGTGGCCACTTAGAGATCTTTTCACACATTTCTAATCTTGCTCAAGAAGAACCACTTTTATTATTTATTACTGTTCATTTTGCTACGGCATTAAGTACATCTATTGTATACTTTGAGCGTATTAAGCAGATTATAGTGGGTTTAATAAATCAAAATATAGATGATACCAGCTTTATATTGAAGCTTCTTTTATCATCCATTCCGACAATTATTATTTATTTGTTGTTTAATAGTCAAATTGACTTACTTTTTACTAATGCAATTAATTTAGTATGTCTAATGCTAATTATTACTGGTGTAATTTTAATTTATACTAATTTTATAAATCCATCAAATGGAGATATAACTTTTTCTAATGCTTTTTTGATTGGTTGTGCACAAGCTATTGCAATCATTCCTGGAATCTCTCGTTCTGGATTTACAATTACTGCGGCCTTATGTTGCAAGGTGAAGAGAGAAAAAGCAGCTGAATTTTCATTTCTAATGGCTCTTGTACCGATACTGGGAGGTACACTAATTAAATTAGTTGAATTTATCACAACTGATTCAAGTAATGATGTTGAGATTCAAGGTTTATTAATTGCTTTTATAAGTGCTTTTTTTTCAGGTCTATTTGCTTGTAAATATATGATATCAATTGTTCAAAAAAAGAATCTAAAATATTTTGGATACTATTGCATCTGTATTGGGTGTGGTTTTTTGTTATTTGTATGAGTTTGATTAATAAGCAAATATCAAAGACTATATTCGTTAATAAGCCAATTAATTGGACATCGTTTGATGTAGTTAAAAACATCAGGAGTTTAATGAAAAAGAAATATGATTTACAAAAAATTAAAGTAGGTCATACTGGAACCTTAGATCCTCTAGCTACTGGTTTATTAATCATCTGCACAGGAGATAGAACAAAAACTATTAATAGTTTTATAAATCTTGACAAAACATATATAGGCACTTTAAAATTAGGAGCTATTACTGACAGCTTTGATAGTGAAACAAAAGAAAAAGAAATAAAAGAATATAATTTTATTACTAACAGTCAAATTTTAAAATCATTTTCAAATTTTATTGGAGAACTTTCTCAAGTTCCTCCTATTTTTTCAGCAATTAAGCATAAGGGGGAACCATTATATAAAAAAGCACGTAGAGGAGAGTTAAATATTGATATAAAAAAAAGAAAAATAACTATTTATAGCTTGGACTTAATAGCTGTCGACTTGCCATTTGTTAAGTTTAAAATAAAATGTAGTAAGGGCACTTATATTAGATCATTGGCTAATGATATTGGTAAGGATTTGAGTTGTGGAGCCTATTTACATGCTTTATCTAGGGTATCTGTAGGGGAATATAAATTAGAAGATGCTTTAAGTATTGAAAATATTAAGAATTTTTTATGACCTATTTAATTAAAAAAAATCACATTTGATAATTTTGTATATTTGCGTCCATATTCTGTAAAAAAAGAATCTAATGATAAAGCTAAAATTATCCCATTTCGACTTTAAATTGCCACCAGAACTGTTAGCCATTGATCCGCTTATTAATAGAGATGAATCAAGAATGATGGTTATTCATAGAGATTCTGGAAAAATAGAGCATAGAAAATTCACAGACATTTTAGATTATTTTAATGAGGATGATGTTATGGTTTTAAATAACACTAAGGTAATTCCCGCCAGATTATATGGAAACAAAGAGAAAACAGGTGCAAAAATTGAGGTTTTTTTAATGCGAGAGCTAAATAAAGAAAGTCGACTGTGGGATGTTCTTGTTGATCCTGCTCGAAAAATCAGAATTGGAAACAAATTATATTTTGGGGAAAATGACGAATTAATCGCTGAGGTGATTGATAATACTACATCCAGAGGTAGAACATTAAGATTTTTACATGATGCCCCCTACTCAGAATTTAAAAGCACAATTGAGAGGCTTGGCCAAACTCCATTGCCTAAATATATAAATAGAGAGCCCACTAAACATGATGAAGAAATGTATCAAACCGTTTATGCTCAGCATAAGGGTGCAGTAGCTGCGCCAACAGCAGGCTTACATTTTAGTAAAATTATATTAAAAAAACTTGAGATTTTAGGGGTTCATTTACCTGAAATAACTCTCCATATTGGATTAGGAACTTTTCGTCCAGTTGAGGTAGAAGATCTGTCAAAACATAAAATGGATTCGGAGGAGGTGTTTATTAACTCTAATGTTGCCGATGTAATTAATAATGGCATAAAAAATAGAAGACGTATTTGTGCAATTGGAACAACTTCAATTAGAGCTATGGAAACACCAGTATCCTCTTATCAAACCTTAAAACCTTTTGAGGGTTGGACAAATAAGTTTATTTTCCCTCCATACAATTTTCAGATTGCTAATTCATTATTGACTAATTTTCATGATCCAAAATCTACAGTCTTAATGTTAGTTTCTGCTTTTGCTGGCCATGATTTAATTATGAGAGCTTATAAAGAAGCTGTAAAAGAAAAATATAAATTTTTAAGTTACGGTGATTGCATGTTGATAATTTAATCATGGCTCATTATGTTTTAATATTAGGTGGTGGTCAAGGCACTAGAATGAATAATTCGACTCCTAAACAGTTTTTAGAGATAAATGACATGCCTTTATTAATGCATAGTATAAGTGCTTTTTTCGCTTCTGACCCGACATGCAAAATTTATATTGGTTTACCAAAAAGCAATTTATCTGAATGGGACGGTTTATGTAAAAAATATGGTTTCAATATAAATAGTCTAATTTTTGAGGGTGGTAATAAAAGATTAGATACTGCATATTTAGGTATAAAGAAGATAGTAAGTGAAAATGAATGTTGCACGGAAGATATTATAAGTATTCATGATGGAGCAAGACCCTTCATTGACAAAAGTTTTATTCAAGAGTTAATAAATAGTGCTAGGCTAAATGGAAGTGCAATCCCTGTACTACCTTTAAAAAATGCTTTAAGGAGAGATTCAAGTCAAGAGTCCTTAAATAATAAAAACAAATCTAATTCTATGAACAGATCATTTTATAAAACAGTTCAAACACCTCAAGTATTTAACTGTAACATAATTAAGAGTTGTTATGAGAAGCTGCATCAATTACGCTCAATAAGTGGAGATTCAAGTTATATATTAAATGGAATTTTTGATGATGCATCTGTTTATGAAAAATTTAAATCCCCGAAAGATCCGTCAATAAATCAAGTCCCGGGTCGTGAGTATAATATTAAAATTACATCACCAATGGATTATTACTTGGCTCCATTTATATATGACTTTTATAAAAGTATGCAATGAAACAATTAATTAAAGATATTCGAATTTTAAATAGCTCGAAAATAAAGGATTTTTTTGATTTGCATAAAAAACCTCGATTTAGGGCTAACCAGGTGTATGAGTGGTTATGGAAGTATCGAGTATTAAACTTTAATTTAATGACAAATCTTTCATTAGATGATCGAGAATTATTAAGTAAAAATTTTTGTATTAAGAGCCTAACACTTCATAGCCATAAAATTAGTCGAGATGGAACGATAAAATTTTTATTTCAGCTTGAGAACAATAAAATAGTAGAGGGCGTCTTAATTCCCCAAGGAGACCGATATACAGCATGTATATCATCCCAGGCAGGTTGTAGTTTAGCTTGTGAATTTTGCGCCACTGGTAAATTAAAATTATATAGGAATTTATCACCGGGAGAAATTTACGATCAAGTTTTTTTAATAAATGAATTTGCTTTAAAAAAATATAAAAAAAGAATTACAAATATTGTATATATGGGGATGGGAGAGCCTTTTTTGAATAGTACTAATGTATTGCATAGTATTAATCATATTACTTCAAAACAGGGTCTTAATATATCATCTAAGCGAATTACAGTGTCGACTGCTGGTATTGTTAAAATAATTAAAAAAGTTGCTGATTTAAATCCTCAATTCAATTTGGCAATATCTTTACATTCAGCGAATGATAAAAAAAGAACTTCAATTATGGAAATAAATAAGTCAAATAATTTACAAGATCTAGCGATTGCGATTAATTATTTTTATACTAAAACTAAAATAAAACCTACTTATGAATATATATTGCTGAAGGGTGTTAATGATTCTATTGAAGACGCTAATGCTTTAATTGCTTTTTGTAAAAAAACACCTAGTAAAGTGAATTTAATTGAGTACAATAAAGTTCCTAATTTGCCTTATGAAAAATCTTCGATTAGTTCTACTAAAATATTTATGGATTTATTAGAAAAAAATAAGATATTAGTTAAGTTGAGACGTAGTAGGGGTGAAGATATTGGTGCTGCTTGCGGTCAATTAGCAACTCAAAATAAGACGTGATAAATATTTTAGAAGACATAAGAAAAGAATTAAATTTATTTGATAAGCAGTTTAAAGATGCTTTATCTACCAAGGCTACCTTGTTACATAGGGTAACAAATTATATTAATAAGTCACCGGGCAAAAAAATTAGACCTATTTGTACAATATTATCTGCAGGTTTAATAAATAATATTTCTCCTCAGACTTATCGCGGTGCTGTTCTAGTTGAGTTATTACATACGGCTACTTTGATTCATGATGATATAGTTGACGATGCACAATTAAGAAGGTCTAATTTTTCAATAAATACTGTATGGAAAAATAAAATTGCAGTTTTATCAGGAGATTATTTTTTAGCAAAAGGTCTTAAGTTGGCTATTAAACATTCAGACTATGATATATTATCTTTAATTTCTAATGTGGTACAGCAAATTGTTGAGGGGGAATTAATTCAAATAGAAAAAACAAAAAAATTAAATTTAAATGAGGCAGATTTTTATAAAATTATAAAGCTTAAAACAGGTTCTCTCTTTGAAACTTCTTTTGCCATAGGAGCTCTTAATTCTAATGTAAATAAAAATACAATTACTGATCTGAAAAATTTAGGAATGAACATTGGTGTGCTTTTTCAAATTAAAGATGATATTTTAGATTACACAAATAAATCTATTATTAGCGGAAAGTCTTTTGGGAATGATATAAAAGAAGGGAAAATAAATTTGCCATTATTATTATCATTTAGGCAAATGAATTTAATTGAAAAACAAAAAGCTTATAAAATCTTAAGAAGCAAAAACACTACAACACATGACATATATATTGTATATGATTTAATAAAAAAGTATAAAGGCATAGAAATGGCAGAATCTGTTGTAGAGAAGTTTTATTCGGAATCAAAAACAATTCTCGCTAATTTTGATGAAAATGTATATAAGAAAGTATTACTATCTTTACTTGACTACTTAATTGAGAGAAAAAAATAGATGAGAATTTCGAAAAAATCTATAGATGAAATTTTTGGTGCTGCAGTTATAGAGGAGGTAATTTCAGAATTTGTTCTTCTAAAGAAAACAGGTGCAAATTACAAGGGTTTAAGTCCATTTAACGACGAAAAAACACCATCTTTTGTAGTTTCTCCAACTAAGGAAATTTGGAAAGATTTTAGTTCAGGCAAAGGCGGTAATGTTGTTTCGTTTTTAATGGAACACGAGCAGTACTCTTACCCTGAAGCATTGTTATTCTTAGCTAAGAAATATAACATCAATGTAGAATATATAGAACTTGATTCTGATGCACAAAAAAAAGCAACTGAAAGAGAAGCATCTTTGTTAGTTTTAAGTTTTGCAGAGAAATACTTCTGCAATAATTTAATAGGCAAAGATAATAATGCTTTAGAGTATTTATATTCGCGCGGTTTTAAAAATACTACAATTCAAGAATTTAATATAGGTTTCTGCCCTATAAAGGACAAGAATTTAGTTGCTGAAACCAAAAAAGCGGGATATAACATAGATTTTTTATTAAAGACACGTATAGTAAATGAAAAATATCAAAATCGATTTTCGGGCAGATTAATATTTCCAATTCATAGTATCACAGGGCAGGTTGTAGGATTTGGAGGAAGAGTTTTAGAATCAGATGTTAAAAAAGCAAAATATCTTAACTCAGATAGTTCAGAAATATATCAAAAGTCAAAAGTATTATATGGCTTACATTTAGCTAAAAAACATATTAAAAAATTAGACTTTTGTTATGTTGTAGAAGGCTATACTGATGTTATTGCATTATATCAATCTGGCATTAAGAATGTAGTTTCTAATTGCGGTACCGCTTTAACAAATGATCAAGTAAGATTAATAAAAAGATTTACCAATAATTTAGTAATGATGTTCGATTCAGATAATGCTGGTTTATTAGCAACTGTAAAAGCGATCGATATAATTTTAAAACAAAATATGTTTCCTAAGATTTTACAATTACCTAATAATGATGACCCAGCTTCTTTTGTAAAGGATAAATCTTATGAGGATATATCTAGGTATTTTAATGATAATACAGTTGATTTTATTACTTATAAGTATTCTCTATCCAACACTTCTGATACAGTTAATATAATACAATCAACCAAAGATATTTTATTATCTATCTCATTAATTGATGATGCGATATCACAAGCTTTACATTTAAGAGCAGCGGCAAAAATTTTAAAGATTTCCGAGAATGATTTAAAAATAGAATTAAAAAAAATAATTATTTCGAGCAAAAAAAACACAGCTAAATTGAACTTAAAAGCTGCTGATAAAGTAGCAGATACTCAATCACTTGCTGATTTAAAATCAAAATATATTGAAGAGTTTCAGTTAATAAGGTTGTTTATTAATTATGGAACATCATCTTATACTTCTTCTGAAGAAAAAAAATTTAATGTTGCCGAATTTATATGTCAAGAGTTAGATAGAGATAATATATTATTTAGTGTTCCGTTATTTAATGATGTTTTGTCATATGTGAAAAATAATTTACAGTCTAAGGATAGTATTTCTAAGGATAATTTTTTAGCTCATGATAATGTAGCAATTAGGGATTTAGCTTCTTATGTTATAGGACAAAAGTATCTATTAAGTAATTGGAAACAAAAAGATATTATTGTTTTGGAAGAGGAAGATAGATTATTTTCGATAACTAAGGAATCTATATTGAGGTTTAAGTTAAAGCGCGTTCAAGACATGGTTCAAAATTCTTTATTAGAACTAAAGAATCTTGAAAAAGATGATGAACAACTATTACAGAATTTTTCCGCTCTCAGCTCCTTAGAGAAAAAAATCCAAAAAGAACTAGGAAGGTTATTTTAGTCCAAGACTGATTAATAACTGTTTAAACTGAATCGGGGATAATTGTTGTTTAGAATCACTTAGTGCATTATCAGGTTCATTGTGCACTTCAATCATTAAGCCATCTACTTTTTTTTCTAGCGCCTTTTTACAAATTGGGTAAATTAATTCCCGATTTCCAGCAATATGGCTTGGGTCATGAATAATTGGAATTTCCGGATATTCCTGTCGAATTATTTTCAACAAATCCCATCTAGGCTGGTTGCGATATTTTTTCGAGTTTTCAAGAAAAAACCCGCGGTGTATCAGCTTAATTGTGTTTTTTTTATTTTTTTTGAATCTTTCAATAGCACCTATCCAGAGCTTTATGTCTGGAAAAATTGGATTTTTTATCCATATTTCCACATTTTTATTTTTTAATTTTTTTGAAATCTCTTCAACTGTAAATGGATTGCATGTTGTTCTTGCCCCTATCCAAAAAGTGTTAATATTATATTCAAGAGCCAAATTAAGATGATTTAATGTGCCAATTTCAATAGCACAACGAACGTTAAATTTTTTTTGCACATTTTGTATCCATTTAAGTGAATTTTCACCCCGACCAGCAAAACTATATGGTGATGTGCGAGCCTTCCATGCGCCACATCGAATAATGTCGGTTTCATGATAGATATTTTCAATGGTATCATTAAATTGTTTTTTTGATTCAATAGCGCATGGGCCAGCAATAATAATTTTATTATTATTTTTTACCATCTAATAGTATTATAAATTCGCCTTTTAATTTAGAGTTAGAAATATCATTTATGACATGTTGAATATTGCCTCTGTAGGCAGTTTCATATATTTTTGTTAATTCTTTTACGACGACTATATTTCTCTCACCACAAGCTATGTGTAGTTCATTTAATGTTTTTAAAATTTTATGAGGTGACTCATAGATAATTGTAGTGTTTTCGTAATTTGCAATTGTATTTATCAATTTTTTTCTTTTCTTTTTTACTGGCAGGAATCCGTGAAATTGAAATTTTTCACTTGGAAGACCGGATTTAACTAATGCAGTTATACAAGCTGTTGGACCAGGTAAACAAGATATAGCTATATCATTTTGTATACAAGCTCGTATTAATAAAAATCCAGGGTCAGAAATACTAGGGGTTCCGGCATCGGAAACTAAAGATATTTTTTGACCCGAATCTATTTTTCTAATTATTAAATCTATTTTTTTATGTTCATTAAAAGCATGATAGCTCATCATTTTTGTCGAAATATCATATTTCTGTAAAAGTTTTCTTGTTACTCTAGAGTCTTCTACTAGAATCAGGTCGGATTCCCTTAAGATTCTTATTGAGCGAAGAGTAATATCTTCTAAATTTCCAATAGGCGTTGGAATTATATAAATAAGTCTTTCCATACTAACTGTGAAATTACTAATTTTAAATATATATATAATTATAACTAATCATGAAACACCTTCAAGTTATTACAGGTTGTATGTTCGCTGGTAAAACAACAGAACTGTTAAGAAGATTAAATTCTTTAAATGTAAAATACCTATTAATAAAACCTATGATGGATAATCGGATTGAAGGTAATCAAGTATCTACTCACAGCGGTATAGCCGAACAAGCAATTCGAGTTAACAATTTATCGGATATTTTTGAAAAATTAACTAATATTGAAGTTGTAGGGATAGACGAAGCTCAATTTTTCAGTAAATCTATTATTAAAGATTTAGAGTATTTGAATAGTAAAAATATAAATGTTATAATCGCAGGGCTTGATAAGGACTATTTAAACAAACCTTTTGGATGTATGGAAGAGATTATTGCCCTATCTGACTCTGTGATTAGGTTGAAAGCAGTATGTAATTATTGCTCCAAAGAAGCAACTTATTCCCACAGGTCTAATATGGTTTCTCAGGATCAATTTTTAGTGGGAAATAAAAATTATTACGAAGCACTTTGTGAAACATGTTTCCAAAAAATAAATTTTCCCAATGGACAGTAAATTTTACGGAACGAGGCTATATATTAACTATTCAAAATTAGCATATAATGTTAACTTTTTAAAACACCATGTTAATGGTGCTAATATTATTGCCATGGTGAAAGCAAATGCATATGGACATGGCGATATATTTATTACTAAAAAATTACAAAGCTTAGGTATATGTCGTTTCGGTGTAGCAGATTTTGATGAAGGAATAAGATTAAGGAATCAGGGTGTAAATTGTTCGATTATGGTTATGAATCCCAGTTCTTCTAATTTACGACTAATTCTTGAAAATGATTTAGAGCCAGTTATACACAATGCGTCAACATTAACAATGTTAATTCAACTTATCCAAAAGGAAAAATTAAATCAAATTCTTTCTAGAGATACTATTTCTATACACATCAAATTAAATACTGGTATGAATAGATGGGGGTTTGATGTTTCTGCTGTCTCTAAAATAATTCAGCTATTAGAAAAAATAAAGAGTGTTAAAATCAAATCAATTTATTCTCATTTATCTTCATCTAAAAACGTTAAAGACGATGCTTTTACAATGCATCAAATCAATCAATTTTTAAACGTTGAAAATTCATTAAAAACTAAAATTAATTATAATATCAATTATCATATTTTTAATTCTGCAGCTCTTTTAAGAAAATTTAAATTTGACCAATCTCATTTATTAAGAACAGGCATTTTACTTTATGGTGCTACAAATAATAAAAATTTACGTTGTATTGCCGAATTAAGATGTGCTATTTCTGATATTAGAACAGTTAACGCAGGAGCAACTGTTGGTTATCAAAGAAGCCATAAGGTGGTAAAAAAAATAAAAATAGGTATTTTGCCCTTTGGGTATGCAGACGGACTTCAACGGCAGTGGGGTAAAGGTCAATTAAAATTTTTTTATAATGATAAGTTCTTGCCTACTGTTGGAGAGATTTCAATGGATAGTTGTATAATTGATTTATCTGAAGCGGGTGATATTTCAGTTGGTGATGATGTTATATATTTTGGAGAAAAAAGACCTATTTGGGATTTAGCAAGAGAATTAAATACGATTCCTTATGAAATTATATCAACTTTGTCTCGACGCATTAAGCGAGTTTATAATTAGTACAATTATTATAAATTAAAAATGAAAATAAGCAAAAAAATGTTAGTGTATTATGGTTTAAAAAATAATTGTCTGTGCACATTATTAAGATAAAAAATAGCGGAAAAATAAATTTCAGAAATGATTGATTTTTAGACTTGAAGTATTGAGTAATATGATGCCAAAATATCATTATTGCTAGAAATAAACCTATAACACCTAATTCAATTATAATAAACATCCAATTATTGTGCGGATGTTTAATAGTTTTATCATCAAAATTTAATTGGTAGATTTGCTTAAATTGGTTTGACCCAAAACCTAAAAGTGGCTTTTTTTTAGCCAACAATATTGAGTTCTTTATGTAGATATATCTTTGTCCTATGCTTGTTTGATATTGAGGTTGTTTACTATTTATATATTCCATCCACTCACTGTTGTGTTTAATCTGATTGATATAAAATTCTTTTGGTAAGCCCTCCTGCTTGCTTAGATATATAGCATCTGATTCAATTTTTTGTTCTAACGATGGGGGGGAGTAAATACTTTCAATATTATTAAAGGTATCAATAATACGATTTTTAAATGGACTAAAAACATAAAATGATAATAATAGAACAATGAGTGTTATGAATAATAAAATGAAATTAAATTTGGATTTTGATAGTAATAAAATTGAAATTGGAAAGAAAATCAACAATGACACAATCCCTATTCGTCCGTAAGAATTAAGTAGTGCAATTATAAAAATAATCATTATAATAAGATAATACTTGTTTTTATTTCTTTGTATTAATGATAGAATTAGTATTATTCCGAAACATAAAAATATTGAGTAATCAAAATGATCTATAAAACTATGTGCAAATAGATTATCATCATAATGTCCTTTTTTAAAAAAGCTATTTTTTGGATATATAAATGTAAATAATGATAATAGAATGTTAAAAAATAGTCCAATTAGAAATCCATATTTAGCTTTTGTAATATAACTTTCATCAAACTTTAGAGTATGCAAAATGGGTAGTAATAAGATTAATGCTTGTTTTTGTGTAGTTATATTCCAAATGGAGCTTTCTGACCATATGTAACTTGTTAAAAAGTACAAAAAAAACAAAATAGTAGACCATAAAATTGGAGTTTTAGTAAACTTTAGAAGTTTTGCTTTTAGGTCTCCACTTGATATCCATGCGATGCATAAAAGTATAATAATTACATCCGATATGTAAATAGATACTGATACAAATACAGATAATAATAATAGCAAATAATTATTAATATTTATTTTTTTAAAATAAATGTTCAAAATTTAAAATTTTGTTATTCTGGTGACAGTATTTTTAAGTATTCTTCTTTATTATTTAAAACCCTAATTGCTTCAATAATATAAGGGTCATAGTTTAGCTCATTTTGAATTCTTCCGACATCATAAAATTTTCTAGTAAGAATATTCCCTATAATACGTTCTTCAATTAGTTTCTTATGACGAATTAAATCTTGTTTTTTATCTAATTGTATTTCTGTATTTAGTGACTCAATTTCACTATACATTTTATCTAATTTTAAGCTATCGTTTTCTAGTTCTTGTGTAGATTTTTCAATGATTTCAATTAAATCATCCCTATAGTCGTAGAATACAAAATCATTTCTTTTTAAATAATCTGTAAAGTTTTCATAGTTGATTCCAACATTAATACAGTCATCAATACTGCGACATTGTTCGAAGTCATGAATAATTTCGTTTCCATATTTAAAAACATGATTATTTCTTACTAACGAAATTAATATATTAGGGTATTTTATTGGCTCAATTTTTATATCAGGGTCAATACCCCCTCCGTCATATACTAACCTTTTGTTTCTTGTGTAGAATGTGTCTCTTGTTTTTGTAAGAGAATCTTTTTGTTCATCTAGATAATCATTATATTCTTGGGTTTGATTTAAATCTTGAATACATCTTCCAGAGGGGGTGTAATATTTTGCGACAGTTACTTTTAATCTGGCATTATAATTTAATTTTCGACTTTGTTGTACAAGTCCTTTCCCAAAAGTTTTGTTCCCTATAATTATGCCTCGGTCTAAATCTTGTATTGCTCCAGCTACAATTTCAGATGCTGAAGCGGAAGCACCATTAACTAATATAATTATTGGTATTTCAGGGTATTTAGGCTCTTTTTTGGTAATATATTTTTTTTTCCACTCAATATTTTTTCCATTGGTTGTGACCACAACTTCATTTTTTGGGATAAATAAGTTTGCTAAATTAATGGATTCATTCAATAGCCCTCCTGGATTTGCTCTAAGGTCGAGAATCACACCCTCTAATGGTGTTTGTATTTCTAGATCTTTTAGAGAGTTTTCTACTTCTTGAGTGCAATTTTTTGTAAATCGTCTTAATTTCACATATCCAATATCCCCATCTAAGACACTAGAGTATTTTACACTTGGAACATGAATTTTTTCTCTTGTAATTTCAAATGTCATCAATTTGTCACCTCTATTAACTTCAACATTTACTATTGTTCCTGGACTGCCTTTTAGTAATTCACTGACGTCCTCTGTATTTGCGTTAATAATTTTCGTATCATTTATTTTAATTATACCATCACCCATTTTTAGCCCTGCTTTGTCTGCAGGAAAGTCTTTATAGGGTTCATAAATCACAACGGTTTCATCAATTTTTCTAATTGTAGCACCTATTCCCCCATAATCACCAGTTGTTTGAAATCTAAAGTCTTCAATTTCTGATTCCGGAATATATTTGGTGTATGGGTCAAGTCTCTTTAACATGGTGTCAATTGTACTATGCATTAATTCACCTGGGTCTACAGGATCAACATAATACGTGTTTATTTCACGATATATGTTATTGAAAATTTCTAGGTTTTTAGTTATTTCAAAATAACTTGAAACGAAGCCTGTCATTAATAGGAAGGTTATAATACTCAACATATAATACTTAATAGTTTTCATAGCTCTAAATTTTATGGTACAGGGTCATGACCTGATCCTCCCCAAGGGTTACATTTAATAATTCGTTTAACAGATAAAAAAAGAGCATAAAATGTAGTATGTTTTTGAAAACACTTTAAGCAATACGATGAGCAACTTGGATAATATCTACAGTTTTGACCAACCATTGGTGAAATCAGTAATTTATATACTTTAATTAAATAAATAAAAAGATAATTAATAATTTTCATTTAATTCTGTGATTATTTTTTTGAATAAAGTTAATAATTCTTCTTGTAATTGATTAAACTCTATTATATGAGTTTTATTATATATTATAATTATATTAATTGGCCTGATAGTTTTAGTTGTTAAATTTTGCTTATTTAGTAAGTAAATTTCTTTTATGCATCGTTTTATGTAATTTCTATCAACAGCTTTTTTGATTTTTTTTTTAGGAACAGAAATAACTAGACGAAGTGGCACATCATTTAGGTTTTTGTTAAAATCCCATAATAGATAAAGTGATGAAAAATTAACTTTTTTTCCAGTTTTGTACAATGTATCTATTTCCTTTTTAGACAGGCAAATTTTTTTTTTCAAATTTATAAGTGTGTTTATACAATTAATTCAATTTTGTACTATCTAAATAATGGTCTAATGCCATACTCATGGATGGGAATTCCTTGCTAGGTGCAGTCACATCAACTTTAAGTCCTTTTTCTTTGGCTTTTTGAAGAGTTGACTCTCCGAATACAGCAAGTTTTATTTTATTTTGATTAAAATCTGGAAAATTTTCAAAAAGAGAATCAATATCACGTGGTGTGTAAAAAACTAATAAATTAAAAGATGCTATTTTTAATTTAGACAAATTCGTAGCTACAATTCTAAAAAAAGGACCATGTGTGAAGTTGATATTTTTACTATTTAATTGATTAATATATGAATCTTTTATTATGTCTGATGCAACAAATAAGAAGTTTTCATCCTCATGTTTCTCCATCATTTCTACAAGCTCGGAGAAATTATTGTTTGCAGAATATATTTTTCTTTTTCTATATGCAATGTATTTTTGGAGATAGTAAGCCACTGCTTCCGAAATACAAAAGTATTTAAGAGAATTTGGAACTATTATTCTCATTTCATCACATAGTCTAAAATAATGATTAACAGCATTTCTACTAGTCAAAATTAATGCACCGTATTTTTGTATATGAATTTTTTTTAGCCTAATATTTTTAACAGTTTCGCCTTCAACAGCCACAAAAGGATTAAATGTAATTTTTAAGTTGCGTTTTTTGGCTAAATCATGAAAGGGGGAGTTCAAATTTGCCGGGTTTGGTTGTGCTATTAATAATCGTATTTGTTTTTTCAAAACGTAATGGATGTATATTATTTTATCAAATTACTTGCAATAATTTAAATAAAATTAAATACGGCAAGATTTCAAGAATGTAAAGGTACAAAATATTATAAAAAATTAGTCGAACCTTAAAAAGATTTAGTCTTTTTAGTTGAATAATTTTCATAATTAAATAACATAAAGCAAATAAACAATAACAATAAATAGAGGAGATGTTAAATAAATGTCCGTTAAAACTATATGATGTTATAATAATAATGGGAAAAAAAACTACACTAAGCAAAAAAAGATTGTTGAAATATCCATGAAAGTATTTATTAGCCTCATGCTCGAGATCAAATATTTTACTAATCCCCCAAAGAATTAAAAATCTAACAACCCACCATATGGCTATTAAGCTTATAATTTTAGAGAATAAAAAGATGGACATTGTTTCCGAAATTTGAAAAACATAAAAGGAAATTAAAACGGATTGAATTATTAGAATATTTATGCCAGTTAAAAAGTTTAAATTGTTTGACTCAAACCTTGGGTATTTCAAGTAGTATTTTTGATTAAACGGAGATTGGATTAGTAGTAGTAAGCGTTTGTTATCAATCCATGTAACCATACTTATAAAAACAAAAAACAGTAATAATAATAATGTATATAAATCACTTAAATAAAAACTCATAAATATTTAATGTTTTACAATAATTCTATAAAGCTAAATTATTATTTTTGTTTTTAAAATCAATATTATATTATATGGCTAAGTCAGACAATTTTCAATCACCCGATTATTATATTTTGGATAATCTCCTATCAGAAGAACATAAATTAATAAGAAAAACTATAAGAGACTTTGTTAAAAAAGAAGTGTCTCCAATTATTGAAAAAGTTTGTCAAACGTGTGAATTTCCAAAGCACTTACTTCCTAAACTTGGAGAGTTGGGCTGTTTTGGCCCCTTTATCCCTTCTCAATTTGGCGGTGCAGAGTTAGATCAAATTTCTTATGGATTAATTATGCAGGAATTAGAACGTGGAGACTCTGGTATTCGTTCAACAGCATCTGTTCAATCATCTTTAGTAATGTATCCTATTTTTGCATATGGTACAGAAGAACAAAAGACTAAATATTTAAAAAAATTAGCAACGGGGGAATTGATGGGTTGTTTTGGCTTAACTGAACCAAATCACGGCTCTAACCCTGCTGGTATGGAAACCTCTTTCGAGGACAAAGGCGACTTTTTCTTACTTAATGGATCTAAGCTTTGGATTTCAAACTCTCCATTCTCTGACATTGCAGTTGTTTGGGCAAAAAATGATAATAACAGAATTCAAGGCCTAATTGTTGAGACTGATTTAGAAGGTGTATCAACACCAGAAACACACAATAAATGGTCTCTTAGAGGGTCTGTCACTGGCGAATTAATTTTTGACAACGTCCGAGTGTCTAAAAATAATTTATTAACCAGGAAGGATGGATTAGGTGCTCCTTTGGGATGCCTAGATAGTGCGCGCTATGGAATTGCTTGGGGCGCGATTGGAGCTGCGATGGATTGTTATAATACTGCTTTAAATTATTCTTTGCAGAGAAATCAATTTGGCAAACCAATTGGTTCTTTCCAATTACAGCAGAAGAAATTAGCAGAAATGATTACAGAAATAACAAAAGCGCAGTTGTTAGCATGGAGATTAGGTACTTTAAAGAATGAAGGAAAGGCTACGACTGCCCAAATTTCTATGGCAAAAAGAAACAATGTCGAAATGGCTATTAAAATTGCTCGCGAGGCAAGGCAAATTTTAGGTGGGATGGGTATTACGGGTGAATATCCAATAATGAGACATATGATGAATTTAGAGTCGGTGATTACATATGAGGGTACACATGACATTCACTTACTTATTACAGGCCATGACATAACAGGTATTAGTGCGTTTAAATAATTAGTTTGGGCTAGGCTTCACAACTCACACATTCTTTATTTTGCTTAAATTTTTGTGCAGCATTCATGCTGTGCTGATAGTATAATGATTTTAAGCCGAGCTCCCAGGCAGTGATATATAATTTATTAATTTCTTTTGCAGACATATCAGGGTGTATCATTAAATTGACTGATTGCCCTTGATCAATATAATTTTGTCTATTTGCAGCTTGATAAATAATATCCATTTGATTAATTTCAGAGTATGTTTTGAAGATATCTTTTTCTTTATCAGATAAAAATTCTAAATGTTGAACGGAGCCATCACGGTCTCTTATGCTCTTCCATACTTCGGTAGTATTTTTAGACTTTTCTTCTAATAATTTTTCTAAGTAGGAATTTTTTATGGTTGTTTTAGTTTTTGCAATATCCTTTACATAAATATTTGACCATATTGGCTCAATTCCTTGCGAAACTTGTCCTAGAATAAATGCGGATGATGTTGTAGGAGCAATAGCGTTCAAGGTTGTGTTTCTTCTGCCGTATCCTTTTAATACTTTTGGTTCACCAAACTTTTCTGCTAGTTCTTTTGACGCTTTATATGAATTTGTTTTGATGCATTTAAAAATTTTATTATTTAAATCAAAAGCATCTTGACTATTAAATGGTAGCATTTTTGACTGAAGTAAAGAATGCCAACCTAAAACCCCAAGTCCCAGGGCACGATTCTCCTTTGCAAAATTATACGCTCTTTCCATAAATAGGAATGTTTGTTGATCATCTCTATTAGAAGAACTTTTAAAGTATTCTAGTTTTTCTAAAAACTCTGTAATAACCGCATCAAGAAAGTAGACCATTGTTTCTACGGCATCAGTGTTTTTCCATTTGTCAAAGTGTAAAACATTTAGCGAAGAAAGAACACAAACAAAAGACCATTGGTCGTTTGAGGGTAGCATAATCTCTGTACATAAATTACTCGCGTTAATCTTATGACCTTTATCTTTATAAACTTCAGGTGTGCCCTTGTTGGCATTGCCGTTAAAGAATATATATGGATATCCAATTTCGCCTCTTCTTTGAAGCACTTTGGCCCAGATGTTTCGTTTATCTAAATCACCATCTATCATTTCTTGCATCCATTTGTCGCTAACGGTTACTCCATGCGTTAATTCTTGGATGGGATTCCCCTCAGTTCCAATATCAAGAAATTCAGAAATATCACTGTGTTCAATTGGAAGGTATGGAGAGAATCTACCTCTTCTTACAGAGCCTTGACTCACAACGTCGACCATTGTTTCAAACAATTGCATAATATGTACTGAACCCGAGGCTTCTCCATTATTCTTTACAGAGGCTCCCCGGTGCCGAATATGGCCAAAGTAACCAGAGGTCCCTCCTCCAAGCTTTGACATCATGCCAACCTCAGACTGAGTGTATAATATATTACCCATATCATCAGCAACGTTAGACCCAAAACAACTAACTGGAAGTCCTCTTTCTTTACCAAAATTTGACCAAACTGGAGATGCTAATGAGTAAAACCCTTCTGACATATAGTGGTAGAATTTGTCACTAAAACCCTTTATTTTTAAAATTTCTTCCGCTCTATCAGCAATCTCTCTGATTCGCTCTTCAGCAGTATGGTTTCCAGAAATATAACCTGCTGCTAGGAAGTCTCGACTATTTTTAGTCAGCCATTCAAAGCCTTTATTATTTTCATTGGTTAATTGTGTTTTTCTAGCCTTTAATAGAGCATCTTGTTCAGTTGCTATATTTTTATTTTGAGTCGTTTTTTTTATCGGTGCTTGTTTCATATTAAAAGATATCGTCTCCAGTTATACTTTGTGTTCGTTTACTATAATTTATTGATCGTTTTACAAAAAAGTCTCCGTGTTTTGTGCCTATAATTTCATCATTGAACCACTCTGTTTGGTTAACTAATTCATTATTAGTTTGAAATATTTTTTCAACTCCAATACTTTCTAGCGATCTATTAAAACGATCTTTAATAAATTCTGTGACTTGATTTTTTGGAAGAAAATCAAGTTCGCCTTTTTCAAAGATCCAGTCAATAATAGATTGTTCTGCTTCAAATGCTTTTTGACATAAATTTTGAATTTTTGTATTGTATTCATTCCCAAACCAATTAGGGTTTTCTTTTTTAATAATTTTAATTAAATCAATTCCAAAGTCTCCATGTATTTGTTCTTCTTTAGATGTAGCTTCAACAACATTTGAGATACCTTTTAGCATGTTTTTGTGTTTATTGAAGGCCATAATTATTAAAAATTGAGAAAATAGAGAAACGTGTTCAATAAATAATGAAAAAAGCAAAACGGATTCTGCATATTCTTGCTTGTCTTCACTTTGTGCGTTTATTAGTGAGGTTTCTAGATACTTCACTCTTTTCATTATTGCTGGCTTCTTTTTCAGTGATTGAAATTCTTTGTTTAGGCCCAAAATTTCTAATAAATGAGAATAAGCATCAGCATGTCTCACCTCACTTTCTGCAAAAGTTGCGCCAACTGATCCAACTTCGGGCTTTGGAATTTTATGATAAATATCACCCCAGAAGCTTTTGACAGCAACTTCTATTTGCGATATCGCAAGCATTGTGTTTTTAATCGCATGGCGTTCGGTTTCGGATAGTCTAGTTTTAAAATCTTGTATATCACTTGTAAAGTTGAATTCTGAGTGGATCCAATAAGAGTGTCGAATTGCTGGAACATATTCGTAGAGCTCCGGGTATTCGTATGGTTTTAGCGTAATTCGCTTTTCAAAGATGTTTCTTTTTCTTTTCTGTGCCTGTTGGCTTCTATACAATATATATGCTTTAGCAACATCCAAAAATTCGCTTTGCATTAGTTTTTTCTCGACTAAATCTTGAACTTCTTCAACATTAGGCACATAGTTGGGACTGCTCTTTTTTCGCTGAATTAATGTGTTGTAAATCTCCAATGATATCTTTTCAGATGCTTTAACATCACCTTTATTGACAGACATCATGGCTTTTAGTACTGCATCAGTGATTTTTTCTAATTTAAAGGTTTTTTTTGTAAAGTCTCTTTTAAAAATATTTTCAATTCTCATAGTAATATATCTTAGGCAGTTAAGCCAAATTTACAATTTAACAAGCCTACTTTTTAGGTGACTGTTGATGTGTTTTCAAAAGTGAGTTGTTAATAATTTTTATTTATTTTTCTACAAAAAAAAGTTTAAAAAAAAGTCAAAAAATCACCTTAATGCTGATCAAACTAGCATATCAAATAAGTGTTTTTAAACGAAGTTTGTAGGGGTATAGGTTGCACATGCAATATGTACGCACCATTAGGGCAAATAACTAACTTTTAATTAAATTAAACAACAAAGAATTAGAAATTCATGAATTTAGTTTTTAACAATGATTGTTATTAACTTTTTATAATAGATTTGTACATAAAATTTTAATGTTAATATCAAATCTTTTTAATAATATTGGTTACTTTAAGTATTTTAAAATTATTATAAAATTCTATCAAAATGGATTTGAAGAAAATTATTAGTCATTGTAAGGAGTACGGATTTGTATTTCCCTCAAGTGAAATCTACGATGGATTATCAGCAGTCTATGATTATGGTCCGTTTGGGGTAGAATTGAAAAACAAAATTAAGTCTCATTGGTGGAGGTCAATGGTCCAAGAAAATGAAAATATAGTTGGCCTCGACACATCAATTTTTATGCATCCAGATATATGGAAGGCATCAGGACATACAGATGCTTTTAATGACCCTTTGGTTGACAATAAGGATTCAAAAAAAAGATACAGAGCCGACATCTTAATTGAGGATAAGCTCGAAAAGTACCAACAAAAAATTGACAAAGAAATCAACAAGGCGCAAAAAAGATTTGGAGAAAAATTCGACAAAAAAACATTTATAAATACAAATCCAAGAGTTCTTAAGTATACAAAAATAAAACAAACGATTACCAATAGATTGTCTTCTGCCCTAGAAAAAAATGACCTGAACGAGTTAAACAGTATTATTAGTGATTTAGAGATTAAATGTGCAGTGTCCGGTACATCAAATTGGACTAATGTGCGACAGTTTAATCTAATGTTCAGCACTAAGATGGGTGCAGTCAGTGAAGATTCAAGTAAATTATATTTAAGACCAGAAACTGCTCAGGGGATTTTTGTCAATTTTTTAAATGTACAAAAGGTTTCTAGAAAAAAAACTCCATTTGGTATTGCTCAAATAGGGAAAGCTTTTAGGAATGAGATTGTTGCACGACAATTTATTTTCCGAATGAGAGAGTTTGAACAAATGGAAATGCAATTTTTTGTTAGGCCAGGGGAGGAAATCAAGTGGTATGATTACTGGAGGGAAAAAAGATTGGAATGGCATAAAAATTTAAATTTAAATTTCAGTAATTATAGATTTCATAATCATGAAAGTTTAGCTCATTATGCAAATGCGGCATGTGATATTCAATTCGAATTTCCAATTGGTTTTAAAGAGCTTGAAGGAATTCACTCAAGAACAGATTATGATCTTTCTCAGCATCAAAAATTTAGTAAAAAGAAATTAGCGTATTTTGACTCTGAGATAAATGAAAGTTATATTCCTTTCGTTGTTGAAACTTCAGTAGGTTTAGACAGGTTGTTTTTGTCAATTATTTGTGGTTCTTATGTAGAGGAAAGCGTCCGTTCAGATAAGAGAGTTTTGTTGAAGTTACCACCCTATTTATCTCCAGTAAGTTTAGCGGTATTGCCATTGGTTAAAAAGGACAGCTTAAAAAATAAAGCTCGACAAATATTTGATGAGTTGAAATCCCAGTTTTCTTGTCAATATGAAGAAAAGGATTCAATAGGTAAAAGATATCGAAGACAGGATGCCATTGGCACTCCATTTTGTGTTACAATTGATCATGAGTCACTTTCCGATAATAATGTAACATTAAGAGAAAGGGACACCATGTCTCAGCAAAGAATACCAATTGACAATTTGTCTAAAATAATCAAATCGAAGCTTGATATTTAGTTTCTACTGCATGCCAGTTAACAATATTCCAGAATGCTTTAATATAGTCAGGTCTTCTATTTTGATAATTTAGATAATATGCATGTTCCCATACATCAATTCCCAGTATAGGGATCCCCTTACATCCATTAGACATTATTGGGTTGTCTTGATTAGGTGTTGAGCAAATATTAAGCTCTCCTTTATTAGAGCATAGCCAGGCCCACCCAGATCCGAAACGAGTTGCTGCAGCTTTTTCAAATTCTTCTTTCATTTCATCAAAACTGCCAAATTTTTCATTTATAATGTTGGTGAATTCTGCAGATGCTTTTATAGGGCTTGGACTTAAAATTTCCCAAAATAAGCAGTGGTTATAATATCCCCCTCCATTATTACGGATGTTTGTAGGCAAGTTGGGGGTTGTTAAAATTTCCTCAATAGTTTTGTCTGCAAATTCAGTTTCGACAATTGCTTTATTTAAATTATTTGTGTAGCCTGCGTGATGTTTTGAATGGTGAATTTCCATAGTACGTGCATCGAAATGAGGCTCTAGGTCGTTATAATTATAATTTAATTTAGGTAGTTGAAAAGCCATATAGTTTTTTTTATGTTTTTAGCAAAGATAATGATCTTACTATAATTTCATCACTTTCATTTAAAAACATTTGCATTTCTTCCCAACCCCAATATTGTCGAATTATTAACGCATTAAACCTATCAAGTATTTTATTTTTTCCTTTTTGTAAATCTTCATTTAATTCATCTGTTAAATATACTTCAGTTAATTCTTTTAACATCCACTTCTTGATTTTTTCAAACTCGATTTCCATTTCTTGTTTTGATAAATTAAAGTCTTTAAAATTAATTTCTTTCAATTCATTCCTTTTTGAATCTACATATTGGAATGCTAAATCATTGAAAAAACTGCTATTATATAGATATAATAAACTAGCGGGTAGTATTTCATTGCTTAGGCTGATGATTTCATCAGGAGTTATACCTCCACCTCCATATACAGTTTTGCCACTTTTGGTAAAAAATTGTTGTAATGTATCAATATCAGGATTTTGTTGTGAATTTGCTCCTCCGTAAATATCTTCATCATAAGAGTAAGGCTTTTGTATACATCTTCCTAGTGGGGTATAATATCTAGCTACAGTTAATCTAATTAGAGATCCATCAGGCAGCGGAATTTGTTCTTGAACCAATCCTTTCCCAAAGCTTTTTTGTCCGATTATTATCCCTCTCTCATGATCTTGAATTGCTCCAGCAATAATTTCACTTGCAGAAGCAGAACCTTCATCAATTAATATTGTCAATTCTCCCGTCTTATATAATCCCAAAAAGTTAGCACGATATTTTTCTATTTCTCTAGCATGTCCCTCAGTATATACGAGCAATTCTCCATTACTAAAAAATTCATTTAGTATTTTGATTGCCTGATCTAAATATCCACCACTGTTAGCTCTTAGGTCTAGGATTAAATGGTCAATATTATGTAGATTTATTAGTTGTTTTAATTTTGTTTTAAACTCTTGATGTGTAGTCTCAGCAAATCTATTTAATTTTATATATCCGGTTTTAGGAGCTATTTCATATGCTACGTCTAGACTATGTATGGGGATTTTCCCTCTTCTAATATTAAATGTATTATATTCTTGGATTATTTTTCTATAAACACCAACCTTTACATATGAACCTTTTGATCCTCTAAGTTTTTCAATAACATCTTGATTTTGAATACCAATTCCTGCAACATTTTTATTTTCAATCGAAATAATTCTATCCCCTGCTTTTATTCCAACTTTTTCCGAGGGCCCCTCAGGAATAACATTAATTACTACGATTGTGTCATTTTTAATTGAAAATTCAACTCCAATGCCCTCAAAGCTGCCTTGCATCATCTCCATTGATGATAATACTTGATCTTGCGTCATGTAAATAGAGTGGGGGTCTAGATTTTTTAAGGTTTGCTCAATAGAACTTTCAATCAATGAGGATATATCAATTGAGTCAACATAGTTTTTATGAACCTCATGTAAGATTTGATCAATCTTGCTATTATAATGATACTCTTCCTTGTTCCAATCACTTAATAAAATAATTATTAGACCAACAACAATAGCAATTAAAGTATATTTAGTGTCACTCTTATTATTCATTTATTAATTTAGTTATTTCTACACCAGCTTTTTTTAAAAATTTAATACCACTGGTATCTTTGTATTCTTTATGATATATGACACGCTTGATGCCAGATTGATGAATTAATTTACTGCACTCTTTACAGGGGGATAGGGTTAAGTATAGATCTGCTCCTTTGCACGATTGTCCATGCTTAGCACATTTTAGTATTGCATTTGCTTCAGCGTGAAGTACATACCATTTTGTTTCACCCTCTGTGGTTTCACAAGAATTTTCAAAACCAGATGGTGTCCCATTATAGCCATCAGAAATAATCATATTATCTTTTACTATTAATGCACCTACTTGCTTGCGTTGGCAATATGATAATTTTGACCATTCTATAGCCATTCTCATGTATGCCAAATCATATTTATGTTGTTTTTTATTCATATTATTAATTGTACCCAGAGTGGGAATCGAACCCACACTCTGTTGCCAGAACTGGATTTTGAATCCAGCGCGTCTACCAATTCCGCCATCTGGGCAAAAGGCTATATTACAAACAAAACTAGTCTAATTAGTTTATATAAATCGGATTAAATACAATTAATTTATTTAAATTTGCTGACCCTAATAATAGGAAAATGATCTTCATGGAATCGAATGTTAAAATTTTTTCTGGCAGACACTCTGTATCATTAGCAAAAAAGATCGCAAAATCTTTTGGAGTTAACTTGGGTAGTATTGTCTTTAATAACTTCAGCGATGGCGAATTTCAACCCTCTTTTGAGGAGACAGTAAGAGGTCAAAAGGTATTCATTATTCAGTCTACACCACCACCTTTTGATAACTTACTAGAGCTTTTATTAATGATTGATGCTGCTAAAAGAGCCTCTGCAAAAGAAATAATTGCAGTTGTTCCTTATTTTGGAATGGCTAGACAAGATAGAAAGGATAAACCAAGAGTTCCTATAGGCGCAAAGTTAGCTGCTAACTTAATAAGCTCAGCAGGTGCAACACGTATTATGACTATAGATTTACACGCTGATCAAATTCAAGGGTTTTTTGAAGTGCCAGTTGATCATTTATTTGCATCGACAGTATTTATGAAATATATTCAATCCCTTCATCTGCCAAATTTAACAATTGCATCACCTGATGTAGGCGGTACAAAGCGTGCAAATGCGTATGCTAAATTTCTAAATGCAGAGATGGTTATTTGTTATAAAAAACGCTTAGTTGCAAATAAGGTAGCAGAAATGAAAATTATAGGGGATGTAAAAGAAAAAGACATAATATTAGTTGATGACATGATTGACACAGGAGGGACTTTAGCAAAGGCAGCAAAAATCATGAAGGATTCAGGTGCAAATAGCGTACGTGCAATATGTACCCATCCAGTTTTATCAGGTAATGCATACGATAATATTAATCATTCATTGATAGAGGAACTTATTGTGAGTGATACTCTTCCCATAAAAGAAGAGAGTTCAAAAATAAAAGTACTAACTATATCAAATTTGTTTGCGGATGTTATTGATAATATCCATAATAACAAATCAATAAGTTCAAAGTTTTTAATTTAAAAAATATTTTTTATGAAATCGGTATCTATAAACGGAATAGCGAGAGTAAACTTGGGAAAGTCTTTCGCTAAACAATTAAGAAAAGAAGATAATGTGCCATGTGTTATTTATGGTGGGGCAATGGAGCCTGTACACTTTTATACACATGTTAATGATTTAAGAAAGATTATCTATACACCAAATGTATATTTAATTGATATAGTAATTGGTGAGGATAAAATGTGCGCAGTTATGGGTGACATTCAGTTTCACCCTGTTACTGATAAAGTTTTACATATAGACTTTTTAAGAGTTGTGGACGACAAAAAAGTACGTATCAATATCCCAGTGAATATTTTAGGTAACGCCATTGGAGTTAGAAATGGAGGGAGGTTAGCACACAATATGCGAAGAATGTTAGTTGAAGCTTTTGCAGAACATTTACCCGAAGCTATTGAAGTTGATATTTCACCTCTTAAAATTGGGGATTCAATTAGAGTGTTAGATATGAAATTTGAAAATGTAAATTTTTTAAACAACTCTAATGATGTAATTGTAGCCGTAAAAACTGCGAGAGCTGCTATTCAAGAAGAAGAGGAAGTTGAAGAAGATTCTGAAGAAGCTTCTAAAGAAGAGGGTTCAGATGAAAATTCTACTAATAAAGATGCTGAATAATTGCACACCTTAATAGTTTCAAATGAATAAGTTTCTTATTGTTGGTTTAGGAAATCCTGGTGAAAAGTATCAAGGAACTAGACATAATATTGGCTTTAATGTAATAAACGATATAGCTGCCAAACATGATTTGAAATTTAGTATAGTAAGATTTGGATTAATTTGTTCTTTTAACCTTAAGGGCAGAAAAGTATATTTGTTAAAGCCTTCAACGTATATGAATTTAAGTGGCAAATCTATTAAATACCATTTGCAAACTAATAAAATTAGTATTGATAATCTTTTTGTTGTCTCTGACGAAATTCATTTACCATTTGGCACTATTAAATGTAGAAGAAAAGGCTCTGATGGAGGACATAACGGCCATAAAAATATAATTGAACATCTACAAGACTCGAACTATTCTAGATTAAAATTTGGTATAGGCAATGAGTTTAAAAAAGGTGATCAATCTAATTATGTTTTAAATTCTTGGTCTGATAGTGAGAATTTGACTTTAAATGATTTAATTATTAAGTCTTCAAATATAATTCTTGAATTTTGCCTTTCGGGCATTGAAGTTACTATGAAAAACAATAATTAGTAAATTTTAGCGTTATGTTATTGCATATCGAATTATACGGGGGTATAGTTTCTGATACTATTGAGGGGGCTCTAGAGCCCCTTCGTCTATTTATAAATTATCGCATGTTTATTTTTTAAAAATTTTCAATAAGCGGTTTATCATTTTTTTCTCAAATTGCCAAAAAAAACTAAATTGTCCCAATAGTGCTGCAACAAGAATAAGTACTATTTGATATATTGGAAATATAATGATTAATCGGGTAATGAAGTATAATGATTTGTGATTTATACAAGAATCAATTTTAAGTACATCAAGAATTGGTTTTGAAATATATAATGCTAGAGAGCCTGTGATTGCAAAAACAATTAATATTATAACAAATTGAGTATTTGATTGAATTTTCCATTTACTTTTTAATTTTTTTACCAAATTAAGAGTTGTATTAATTTGCTTCATGATGCTACTCTTCATAACAGGATATTAATGTTTTTTTCTAAATAGAATACTTAAAGTTTTAACTTTGCATTATCGACAAAAGTAGTTAAAAATATACATTCGAATTAATAATTTTAAACTTGACGATCATACAGTTCATTTATTTTTTCATAAGACATTGCGAAATTAAGAATTCATAATTGTATATCATACAAAGATGTTCTCAAAAAAATGACCATTAAAAAATAAAAAAGCCGTTTTTGCATAGCTTTTAATAAAAAAGGTTATACTTTTGTCAAAACTTAAAAAATTATATTATGTTACTTACAATTCAAGAAATGATGCCCAATGATTACGTTGGCTTCACATTTTTTATAGGATACATGGCAATGGCCGCTGCTACAGTTTTCTTCTTATTTGAAAGAAATAGTGTTAGTAAAAAGTGGAAAATGTCTCTACTTGTATCTGCATTAATAACAGGTATTGCCGCTGTACACTATGGCTACATGCGTGATTACTGGCTTGCTTTTGAAACATCACCAACATTCTTCAGATATGTTGATTGGATTTTAACTGTACCATTAATGTGTGTTGAATTCTACTTATTAACGAAAATCGCTGGAGCAACTAAAAGTCTGCTTTGGAGGTTAATCATCGCATCAACTTGGATGTTAGTTGCGGGTTACATTGGAGAGGCTATGAGTGATGGATCAACTGGACATTCTGTTATGTGGGGTGTTATTTCAACATTAGGTTACTTATATATCCTATATCATGCTTGGCTTGGTGAAATTGCTCAACTAGCAGCAAACAGCAAGTCTGAAACTGTTAAGAAAGGTGTAAGAACACTAGCATGGTTTGTTCTAGTTGGATGGGCTATCTACCCAATTGGATACATGTGTATGGATGGTGGATGGTTAAACACTGCCCTTGGTTGGAGTTCTACAAATGTTGACCTTTGGTATAACATTGCAGATGCTATTAATAAGATTGGCTTTGGTTTAGTTGTTTATAACATAGCAATTACTGAATCAAAAAAAGAAAATTCATAATAAATTTTTAATTTATTATTCAATAAGGGGGTGAGAAAAAAAAACTTTTCTCGCCCTTTTTTTTAATTATGAACATATACTCTTTCCTTTATTTATCTTCAATATATCTTTTTTTTAACCTATTTAATGGTATTGAAAATATTGATTATAACTATCAGCTAATTTTTTCAGCTAGTTTGATCTTTACTGTCGGAATAGCGCACGGTTCAATAGATAATTATTTGCTTCAAAAGAAATATAAATTTTCAAACTTTAAATTTTACACTTTATATTTAACACCCGTCATACTGCACATTTTAATGTGGTTTGTTGTTCCTACAATATCATTTTGTTTATTTTTGATTTTTTCAGCATATCATTTTGGGGAGTCTCATTTTTCAGATTACAACATTAAATCAAATTTTAAATTTGTGTTGTATTTTAGTTGGGGCTGTATGCTTCTTTCATCTTTAATACTATTTAATAATGATGAATTAATAAGCCTGTCAATTAATTATAATAATTCACTTTTTTTGTTTATATATAGTTCTAATATAATACCTCTTGTATGTTACATTTCTATTGCTATGACTTTAATGCTAATAATTTATTTATTAATAAATAGAATTATAACAATTCACGATTTTATATCTGAAGTTTTTCATTTCGGTTTAATTATATTAACATTTTTCCTTTTCCCAATTTTAATATCTTTCACTTTATATTTTATTTTTATTCATTCATTCAGGTCACTAAATCATGAGTTTGTATTTTTGAAATCAAAAAAAATCATATTTTCTTTAAAGGACTTTATTTTAATTCTACTGCCACATACTATAATTGCTCAAATTTTCTCTTTATTTTTTTTAATGCTAATAAGTTTTAATATTATTACAATTAGTATCCCAATTGCATTACTCATGATAATTTCAGTCATAACTATTCCTCACGTTGTTGTAATGTCTGCTTTCTATAGTAATTAAGTTCTCATAACTACCATAATAGTAAGATTGTAAAATAATTTATAATTTAGGTTAATGAAAATAGTCAAAAGAAAATCAAATAGAATTCCTATTATTATTCTTAACGGATTTTTAGGCTCTGGTAAAACTACACTTTTTAGAAATCTTCTAGGTCAGGCAAGCGAAAAAAACGTAAAAGTTTGTGCAATTGTAAATGATATGAGTGAACTAGATGTTGATGGACAGTTAATAGGCAATACTACACTCATTGAGGATGATAATAGTAAAATGCACTCTATTAATTCTTGTGTTTTAAGTAGTACAATAGGCTTGCAAAAATTAGATTCAGCTATACAAAAGTTACTTGATTCTCAGAACCCAGAGTGTATTATAATAGAAACTTCTGGTAGTTGCCACCCTATGCCTCTTGTTAAATATTTTAGGGAACATGAACATGTGGAACTTACTGCTTTGCTAGTTCTTGTTGATTGCCTAATGATGGCACATGATTATAATTATGGAGAAACTCTTATCCCAATTTTCAAAAATAATCTAGCCCTTAAAACAAGAGACACTCATAATTTATTAGTTGAACAAATTCTTTTTTGTAGTCACTTGATATTGACTAAGCCTGATAGAATTGAACAAGGTAGGGTAAACCAAATTACTAATCATGTTAAAAGTATTAATCCATTTTCATCAGTTAATCCAGTAGTTTATGGACGAATAACTATTGAATCTTTGCTTGCCGTTGAAGAATATAATTATTTTAATGTCGAGAAGTTGATAAAGGAACTAGAGCCTTTAGTTCAAGATTCGAATTCACCCTTTGAGATATGTACAATGGTACTTAGGGATGATCGGCCATTTCACCCCAAAAGACTATGGGATGTCTGTCATAATTATCTTGATACCAAAATATATCGTAGTAAAGGCTTCTTTTGGCTTGCCTCCAGAAATAAATACGCTTTATTATGGAATCAATCTGGTGGGGATATTAATTTAGAAATTGTTGGTACTTGGCGTAAAGCTATTTTGGAAGATGATAATCACGGTCTTATAGACGAAGAAATTAGTTTTTTAAAAAAGAAAATATCTGATGAAAATAGTCTTTTTGGTGATAGGCATTGTAATCTCACAGTTATTGGTAATAAGTCTATAATTGATAAATTTGCGGAGAAATTAAAAGCCTGCTTTTTGACTGAAGACGAGATAAAAATGTGGAATGATGGTTTCAATTTTGTTGATCCATGGCCACAAACAATTGTAAGGATAAAAAATTAACCAGTTTGTTTAACAGTTTATAAAGCGGGAATTCAAAAAAATAATTAGTTTTATAGTATGAAATTATTTTTAACAAATCAAAACAAATCAGAAAGAATAGTTCGATTTATTATTTCACTATTTTTATTGCCAACTCCTTTTGTACTTGAGTGTACAACCTACTCTATGATTCTTGGAATACTGGGTGTGATTCTATTATTTAACTCAATAGTCGGAACGTGTTATATATATAGAGTATTAGGTGTTAATACATGTAAACTTAATAAGTAAATTATTGGTGCTTATAAGTTCGTGAAGTTTTTTGTAGTATAAAGTATCTATATATAATATCATTGATTTTACCATTTATTTTTTTACCAATTCTTGGTTTTGATAATTCAAAATATACAAGACAAACCTCATCTACAAAACATTAAGTCAATTTCATTCAACCGTACCGGAGTTAGAAGTTAATAAAGTTTGGTCTATTGATAGTTCCAATCAAATTGATTTCGACAAACTAATTTTATCATTCACATTAACAGTTAATGTTGGAGGTTTAATAAATAAACATAACTATAAACTCAGACAACAACAGTTGTTTTCTTTAATCAAAAACTACAAAGACAATCAACACCTTTCATACAAACGAATTAGTGAATTACTATTCAAAGATGGATATAGAAGTATTAGAAAAAATAAAGTTCTGAAACCTAATTAT
>NHIO02000023.1 GCA_002171975.2 Flavobacteriales bacterium TMED191 | reverse complement strand
TTGCGATGACGGGCAACTCTCGTTTTATTGGATTCAAAAACATATTTCCATTCAACTTTAGTAAACCTAGGTAAATTAATCGCAATAATCCAAAAGATAATTGGTCCATATAATGCTCCCACTAAAGGCCAAATTCCTATTTTCTTAGAATTATTTTTTATATTCAAATTTAAATTTAAATTTATTTAATTTAAAAGCAATTTTTAAAAAAATCAAATCCTTTAAGAGGATAATTCTATAAATGCAAGTAAACTTCTTGCTCTAGACATGGCAACATATTTTTCAGTTTCAGTAAATTCTTTATAATCTGACCAAATTAAAACTGCCTTTGATTCAAGACCTTTTACGGCTTCTACGTTAAAAACCCTTATTTTATTAGAACAATCAAAATTAAATGAGAGTTTTGAAAACAATGAATTTATATTTATTGCAGATAATCTAAGATCTGATATTTCTTTATGATCTTTGACCAGTATTATTAGTTCTTCAGACCTTAATCCAAATTTCTTAAGTAATTTATTTATACAATTATCTAACTTTTTAATATTTAATTTTTCTAAACTTATTATTTCAATTTCTGGTCCATTTGGAGATAGGCAATTTACAGCTTTAATGGACGGGCAAATATTTTGATAAAAAGAAATTATTTGAGGCGTATTTCTTACATTATCTTCTAGAACTTGAAAATTACCAAAATCATACATCGACCTTAAATCATCAACAGAAAATGCTTCATTTGAAATATTTTGTTGAGGATCAAATAAACATATAAAATTTCCATTTTTAGTTGTAAGTCTTGCCAAAGCAGGAATAATATTTTCATCAAAATCTTGCATTTCATCTATCACTAATGTCTTACATCTATATGGCGTTTTTTTAATTATTAATTCAATTAAATTATATGTATTTGCTTTAGAATCAAAAGTTACTTCGTATTTATTTAAAATATCGATTAATTTATTTAAAAACTCCAGAAAGCTATAGAATTCTATATTTTTTGATATGCCCTGATTTTTTCCTCTTAATGTTTGGGCTAGTATTTGTGAATTGCAAACATATAATGATTCTTTTTCCAAATCAGAAAATCTATGTAGAGCATCAATTCCAATTAAAGTTTTACCAGTTCCCGCAGAGCCACAAATTAAATTTCTAGATGTATATTTTAATTGTGAAATTATTTTGGCTTGATGCAAAGATGGAGAAATGCCTTTAGCAAAAAAATTCTCTGGTTCAATTAATTCTGTATTAAAGGCAAATTCACAAGAACCCTCTGGTTCAAATATTTTATGAATAATTACTAAATCTTTTTCTGAAAAACTTCTAAGACCTTTATCTGACAATTTTGTTATGAATAAACTTTTTACCCACGATGCTATATTTTTCAAATTATCTTCAAATCCAGTTTGCTTATATTTTTGGTCAATATCAAATTCACCCCAACTTGATCTTTTTGATTGAGGAAAAAAAACACCATCAATAATGCTTTGAGTTAATTCAAATTTTGTTCTTCCAAGTAAATTTTTATAGAGAATATGCTCAATGATTCGATATCTTGATCTATCAACTTGCTTATATGGATTTTTTATTTTTATTTTTTCAAAATTTTTATTTGTAGTTGTGTAAATTCCATCTTTAAATTCAACTCCTCCCCCTTTGCATTCAATTACCAATATCCCATAATCGGGCCAAACAATAATAAAGTCAGCCTCGCCATTAACAAAAATACTTTCTTTGTTTTTATCTAAATTAAAGGTTCGCCAAGTTCTCGAATAATAAACTATTACTTCATCACCTAAGAATTCTCTAAAAGAATCGAACAATATTCTTTCCGATTTTCTTCTAGGATCTCTCTCGATTTCAAGGGGAATTCGCTTTGGATATATTATGGCCACTAATTAAATAGTTCTCCAAAAAAAGCAATTTTTTTATTATCCTCAGTTCCATAAAGAAGACCTCTATCTAAAAAACGATTGAATACTTCGCAAGATGTTTCAGGCAATAAAGTACAACTATGGCATGATGCTAGTGAACCAGTTAATGAAATATCAGTAACCCTATTCATACATAGGGGGTCTCCTGAACACCATTGACCATCGTGTAAAGCTGATTTNATTAATTCTGAAAACTTCTGAGTCTCTGCCATTCCNGCAAGGCCACCAAGAGTTCCATCCGCATCTGAAGATGANGTATAAAGAAGNATNCCTGCTTGTTGAACACTTTTATTTTCTTGTGAATGTATTACTATAAATTTTTTCTCTGATTGAAGATAAAGAATATCCACAAGTACTTGATAGAGATCTAATTAATAAGTGAGAAATAGTATGTAATAAAAAATATCTTGGAGTCATTTTATTCTTTATTTCACTTAATTCTCCACCATCTTTTAAGAATGCATTCTTAAATAATCTTGTNGCNTCNTCTATTCTATTTANTACATCTTTTTTCGNTTCCCATTCATTTAAATAATTACTTGAGAAATCTACAAATATTCCTTCTCCATAATTTTCAATAGCTGGCAACCAATCACCCTTATTAGAAACAACATTTTGTCTTAAGGATGGACTTTCAGATGAATTGATTCTTGAGAAAGAAACTAAAGCCCTTACCTCNCTTAAACGTTTAATTTTAGAAATTCCATTTATGAAAGATTTAAAATCCTCAGGTACAAATTTTTTATCAGCGATAAATTCAATATCTGCCATATCTTCTCTGCAGGAATTTTTTAAAACCAAATATTCATCTGATGTCATTTCTTCTTCATTAACATCAAGATTTCTGATTGAAATTATATGATTTGTGATATCTTCAACCGACATGCCATTTTTAATCATATTTTTAAAACCTGTATCAGTTTCAGATAAANNTTGAACCAAAANAGNTAAAANATTTTCTNGNGNNGAAAGNAGTGTAGGAAGGTGTNGNCCNATATAGTCACTCTTCACACTTGACCAAGGGGGNATACTTATTGCACTTTTAGTATTTGGGAAATATAAACTGGAAGATCCACGTTGAAATGCTCTGAAAGGCCTCTCACATCTTTTTTCATTTCTAAAGGAATCAGCTTCAATCCAAGGCGATTTACAACTACATGCAATAGGAGGATTTATAAAACCGGATCTATTAAAAGCATCTTTTAGACTTCTTTGAGTTTTACAAGTTTCGCATCTTACAAATACCTTATCAATCCCCGCACCTAGGTCAATTAGTCTTAAATCGCTTTCTTTACAGCCAGCTTTATGTCTAACAAATCTATTCCAAGGAAAATCATCTATNTGGCCGTTATCGCATGCTGCTAAGAATCGTATTGGCACACAATAAAATCTTTTGGATTTTGATCCCTCTTTCGAACAGTTTTGACAGTACTTATCGTAAGAGCCATATGATTTCTCTGCCCAATCATCTAAATCTTTTATTCTTCTGCATTTAGGACATTGCAACCATCTTGGAAATTGTTTTACTCTTATAGGCTCAGATGATAATATTTCTTCTTTATCTTTAAGTGAAGGAGGCTCACGAAAATCAGTAACATTTAAAAAATTTGCAAGTCTTGGCTCAACAATTCTTCTTGAGTATTGCCAATTATCAAATAAAAGAACAATCGCAGATATTGATGCTTTATCTGATCTGAAGTCAAAGATACTGCCAGCGCCGTAATTAGCAATAAAATTACTCTTCCTTAAAGTTATTAAATCTCCCATTATCCTCTTCTCCTTCTCCTAGTAGGATCNGTTACTCTGATCAGGGCCTCNGCCTCTACATTCCTAACATTTGTTATACATGTATACTCCTCAAATGTTTTATTTGAAGATGCTGCTATTTCAGCATCAATCATCAATGATTTACCCTTATTTTTTGGACTTTTAAAATAATTTTTTGGTTTTATATCTATCCAGTCAGCTTCAAAATCTTTAATTTGATTTTCCAAAAACTTTAAATTCTCGGGAGANATTCTTTTACACCTTTCAANAAGAAAATCACTAACTTCTGAAAAGGTCTCATGAAATTGAGAGAGATCAGGTGAATTAAGAGCAAATTCCGACANATGTCTACAAGCCGTGACGATGACTGAAGGTAATGCTTTTTTTATACATTCTGGGGAGAAAGGGGTGAGNCTGGTTACTTCAACATCTTTATAAAGATTCTGATGNATATCCTTAAAGTTTTCATAACAAGATTTATCTCTAACTTTATTAGAGTTATAAACGCTTATAACGATGCCTGGAAATTTTCTACCAACTCGACTGGAAGCCTGAATATACTCAGATTTTGATTTTGTTTGACCATTTATAATCATTAATCCCAGTCTAGATACATCTACTCCCACACTTATCATATTTGTTGACAAACAAGCATCAAGAGCACCATCATTTTCTCTTGTCAAATGAAGATCTTCTAAAAAAGTCTTTATTTGTTGTTGTGATCTCTGAGAAGTTAATTCACAAATATTTTGAATACTATAAGTATTTTGATTAAAGTCCTTTGCGATACTTTTTAGTTTTTCAATTACTTGATCTTGGTAGAGAACATTGGCGCCCCCAAGTTCTTTAAGAGAATTAAAATAACTTACTAATGTAGTGAAGGTTTCAGCCTGCTTTTTCTCTTGGGTACCTTCCTTCATTTCATAATAAATATTTTGTGCATGATGAAAAGCAGCTGCAACAATTCCTGCTAAAGCTTGTTTAGGGGAGTTACACATTGTAGAAACTCCTATATATAATCTTCCACTATCATTTTTATTTTCTACAGCAAAACAAGAATCATCAAAACTTATCCCTTGAGGGGGGAATTGAACTAATTCTCTATCAAATAAAGTTTTAACCTGCACATTAGCATTCTTTATTGTGGCAGTTGATCCAATTATTTTTATAGGATTTTTCTTGCTACATATCATATCTATCGCAGCTTCAAACAATCCTGATATTGAACCTAACGGACCTGAAATCAAATGAAGTTCATCTTGAAGAATCAACTCAGGATTTCTCCCAGTCGAAGAATAAAATAAATGATTTGTATTTGGTACTTTTAGTATTCGAATAAATTTATCTGTAGTTCCTAAAATTATTGAGGGTCTTACATTATATATATCTTCATCGACTGTATAAACAGGTAAATCACCCACTAATTTACATGACTTATTTCTACAAGTTGGACTAAAAGGTGCATCAGGTCTAAAATCCCAAAAAAGTTCCGATTTACAACAAGGACATTCGGTAATCTGCCTTGGATCTCCTGTCTGTATTTCTTCATTCTCAAGAAGCTCCATCGCTTTTTTTCTTGTATTTGGAGAAGAGTATTGACCTATCCAGAGCCCAATGGAAAAAGATTTAGAGTCTTTATGGCAAAACTTACTTTCTCTTCTGATGTAATCAGATGCCAATACAAGTGAGGTGGCTCTCTCAAATTGCTGTGTAGTTAATAGCCTGAGTGTATATCTTATAAATACTTGTGTTCCAGGATCATCTATCTCTTTCGATTTGAATGAAGACTTAAATAATAGAAATGAAATTATACATAGATACGCTTCTGTCTTACCTCCTCCAGTTGGGAACCATAATAAATCAGCCACTTTTTTACTATCACAATTATTATCCCTAAAAGACTCCAAAACGAGCAATATAAAAGCTAACTGAAAAGGTCTCCAAATAAAAGATTTAGATTCAGACTTCCAGCTACTTTGTTCTGAAATTGCTAAATTAGCTAATTGAAATGCATTCCTAAATGAATCATCTTTATCAAGACAATTAATTGTTGATTTTATTCTTTTTATAACATCCTCACATATTTGAAGATTTGAACTCGCAAACTGTCTTGCAATATCTGGGAATTCTTTTAATTTATTTTTTATAACTTCATCAATCCAAGATTCATAAACATGAATAAAATTATCAAGTGTTTCTGATAATATTTTTTTATTACAAGTACCAAGAAAATCAGCATCTAAATTTTCGATATTAATTTTACGAAAATATTTTGTTGCATTTTTATCTATAGGGTTTATTGCATGAAATGGTAAATATTCTGTCCAGATTTTTGTTTTACTTTCATCCCATTGTGTAGAAACTCCATGTCCGTAGCACAAGGGTCTAGAATTAGAATAAAGAAATTCATACATTCTTGTTTCATAATCACCAGAATTTAAATTTAAAGGTCTTTCACTAAAAATATTATCTTCCAATGTAGAAATTTCTATTACGGGCTGAAATAAAATATAGGGCGTTTTATCAACATAATCTTCGCTAGATCTAATAGTTAGATCGTTTACCAAAGTGATTGTATACATATAAAAATCTTCACTTTTTTTATACACGCTATATATGTGTAAATATATTCCATCTTCGAGAATTACTTTTCTATTTTTAAAAGAAATAAGATTATCAAATTCAAAACCTTTTCTCTTCCAAAATTTCTTACCATCTTGATCTATCTCAAAATATCTTGCAAATTTAACATGTACTTTAATTTCATCACCAGATTTGATTTGGAAAGAAATTCCCAATGAACTTGGCTCATAAACAAGCTCAAGAGGTTGTTCATAATCATCATCATCTTCATTTTTATTAGAAGATTCAATTGCTCCAGTTGATAGGCTACTTGAATCAGAAATACTATCCGCTATTGATGATTCCTCCTCAGATTTTGGCGTAGGAGAGATATATCCATATAAATATTTTGATTTTGGACTCTCTTCAATGACTTCTTCTTCTCGCAGAGGTCCAATCAAACTAGCTTTTAGTTTGTTTATAAATTCATTTCTAATATCTCCTTTAATTTCCATTTATTTAAAACCTTGGCTTCAATATACCCACTACATTGGGATAAAAAATCACTTTAGGTTTAGTTTTAATATATTTGATAATCTCCTTAAAGTTTGTACTATCTTCTTCTCGTGGTAAAAAGTCTTCAATTAATCCTGTTGTAGTTCCTACCATAAAAATATTGCCAAATCTTGGAGGCATATCACTAGAGAACAAATATCTTAGTGAATCCGATAAAGATTTAGATAAAGAACCAATATATATACATTTTTTCTTTGTAACGATATCAAATGTTGGCTCTTTAAAATTTGAATCATTATAAATTATTTCAAGTTCAACAATATTATTCGGATGACGAGAAAACCAATCTTGGGCCATATCTGACTTATAAGGATTGGATTCATTCGACCAAATTATGTCACCTTTTCTTCCAATAAAAACGCCTTTTGATGATGGGATAAATTCTCTTCTATTTAAAAATTTTTTATAGTCAATCTTTTCAGAATAAAACTCACAATATTCGAGATTACTTATAGCTCTTGTTAAGCCTACATAATAAATTCTATATTCATCGGCATTTAATCTACTTGATCCATTTGATTGCATATGAAGAACTATATTGTCAGATTCTCTACCTTTAAAAGAATGCATACTACTAAAAACATCTTCACCATTACCCCACTTTTCACTCCTGAAGATTTGAGGAAACTGCCTAAAACGAATATCATCTTCAATTTGTTTTAAATCTATAAAACTATTTTGACTTCCAAAATAATTATCAATTAAGTCTATAAAATTACCAATATTAAATTTAAATCTCTTTTCAATTATATCCTCGTTTAATTCAAAAATTACTCTCCACAGATCATCAAGAGATAACTTTTCTGAATCAGGAAAATATTTATAAATAAATGCAAAAAAAGGATTTATTATTTCATGTAAAAATCCAATACGGAAAGAGGTATGAACACGATTTTTATATCTTGGCAAAACATGAGAGACTACATCTATATTTCTACGAAATAAAAAAACTTTTGAACTCGAA